>JAWOGG010000194.1:0-8302 GCA_046497085.1 Orrella sp. | reverse complement strand
CATTCAAAAGCTTGACGGTTTCCCCCGCTTTGGCCCAGCGCACGGTCAAGCTCGGCGTTGACAGTTTGTCTAGGTCAAACACGTGGGTCGGCCTGCCGCGTTCGAGCATGAGGTAATTTGAAATATCAACTAACGCCGATACGCTGCGCTGCCCTGCACGTTCGAGCCGTTGCACCATCCAGGCCGGGGTTTGTGCTTTGGCGTTGACACCACGCACCACGCGGCCAGCAAATCGACCGCATAGGTCAGGCGCCTCTACCGATACTTTCACTTGGTCCTCGATAGAAACCGGGTTTGCCGTTACCGGTTCGTTCACCAGTGTGAGCGCATTAAGCGCTGCGACTTCTCTTGCCACTCCAAGCATTGACAAGCAATCCGCTCGGTTCGGCGTAAGCTTAAGCGTCAAGATGGATTCATCTAATGCCAAAGCTTCTCTTAATGACGTGCCTGGTTCAAGCGTTGGATCAAGCGCCATCAAGCCCGCGTGGTCTTGCGACAAACCCAGCTCTTTGGCTGAACACAACATGCCGGCGGATTCCACACCGCGCATCTTGGCCACGCCAATTTTGAAGTCACCTGGAAGCACCGAACCTACACCGGCAAGGGGAACCACCAAACCTTGAGCCGCATTAGGAGCGCCGCAAACAATCTGAAGCAAGTCGCCCTGCCCGGCATTAACCTGGCAGATTCTTAACTTATCAGCGTTAGGATGGGGCTCGACAGACTCTATTCGAGCCACAACCACACCCGTAAAAGGCGGAGCCACTGGGTTGACCTCTTCAACTTCGAGGCCAGCCATGGTCAGTTGATGAGCCAATTCGTCGGTACTAATCGACGGATTTACCATCGAGCGCAACCAGGATTCAGGAAATTGCATTGTCAGACTCAAGCATTAGTTTTCAAAAGGCAGCGCCAGAAAAGAGACGGATTAATCTGCAAACTGCGCCAAAAAGCGCAAATCACCTTCAAAGAATTGTCGTAAGTCATGCACGCCGTAGCGCAACATAGTCAAACGTTCTAGACCGGAACCAAACGCAAAACCTATGTAGCGCTCGGGATCCAACCCAAAATTTCGCACAACATCGGGGTGTACTTGACCAGCACCGGAAATCTCAAGCCAGCGACCTTTATTCGGGCCGCTAGTGAACATCATGTCGATTTCAGCAGAAGGCTCAGTGAATGGAAAAAACGAGGGTCTAAACCGAATTTCAAGATCATCGGTTTCAAAAAAACAGCGCATGAAATCGGTATAGACACCTTTTAGATCAGCGAACGAGATGTCTTCGTCTATCCATAACCCTTCGACTTGATGGAACATCGGTGAATGGGTAGCGTCGCTATCAACTCGGTAAGTCCGACCTGGCGCAATCACTTTGATCGGGGGTCGATGGGTGCGAGCATAACGCACCTGCATAGGACTGGTATGTGTGCGAAGCAACAGCGCCAGTCCTTCAGCGTCTTGCATATCAACGTAAAACGTATCCTGCATGGATCGTGCTGCATGGTTTAAACGGTTGTTTAATCCCGGGAAGTTGATCCAGTCAGTTTCAATTTCCGGACCGTCAGCAACATCAAAACCGATCGAATTAAAAATTTGTTCAACCCGCTGCCATGTGCGAATCACTGGATGGATGCCGCCTGTATGACGTCCTCGACCAGGCAAGGTCACATCGATTGTTTGTTCAGCAAGTTGCGCGGCCAAAAGCGCTTGTGCAATGGCTTCACGCCTATCATTCAGCGCACTCTCTATAGCCTGTTTAGCCGAGTTGATTTTGGCACCCTCTTCGCGCTTTTGCGCTGGCTCAAGCGTGGCTAGACGCTTCATCTGCTCTGTGATGGCACCTTGTTTACCCAAAAATTGGGCTTTGGCGTTTTCTAGAGAAGCCGCGTCTCGGGCTTGCTCAAATGCCGTGTGCGCGGCTTTGATTAAGTCGTCTAGCGTTTGGGACATTGATCCTATCACTCAATAAGAAAGCCGATTGTTAGTAGAGGTAAGGCTTATGTCAGCCTACGATCAAAACGAGAACGGAGCCCAAAGGCTCCGTTTATATACCAACGCTCAGGTCACGGTTGCGCGACCCAGTCGTTTACGCAGACAGCGCTGCTGTGGCCTGTTTCACGATGGCCGCAAAACCTGCTTTGTCGCGAACCGCCATGTCAGCAAGAACTTTGCGATCCAAGTCGATGGCCGCTTTTTTCAAGCCTGCAATGAAGACGCTGTATGACACGCCATGTTCACGGGTAGCGGCATTGATACGTGCGATCCACAAGGCGCGGAATGTACGCTTTTTGTTTCTACGGTCACGATACGCGTATTGACCAGCACGCATAACCGCTTGCTTGGCAATACGAAACACATTACCGCGGCGACCACGGTAGCCTTTTGCGGCTGCAATAACTTTTTTGTGACGAGCACGGGCAGTTACACCACGTTTTACGCGAGGCATTGTTTATCTCCTATCAAGCGTACGGCATCATGGCACGAACAGAAGCCATGTTGGTTTCATGAACAGCTGCCGATCCGCGCAGGTGACGTTTGTTCTTGGTGGTTTTTTTGGTCAAGATGTGGCGCTTGAAGGCCTGACCACGTTTGATGGAGCCACTGCCCCGCACCGAAAAGCGCTTTGAAGCACTCTTTTTGGTTTTCATCTTAGGCATATTACGATCCTAATGTTGCGTCGTTCTAGGTGTTTGACCGACCTTCGGTCAACGCTTCATTACCCGACAACACTCTATTTTCGCTATTTTGTAGCTGAAAGCACAGACAGTGCGCTCGTGAAACTGCTATCAAAAAATAAACGAAGCATTTGATTATAGACTAATTTTTAGACCTTGGTGTGGTCTAGAGTCCGACAGCCTTTAGCCTTTGTTGTTTTCTAATGCGGTTACACGTTGCTCTAGAGCCTGCACTTGCTTCTCTAGGGTATCGGCACGTGCAATAGCCTGTCGTAGCAAATCAGACTGAATATCAAAATCTTCTCGAGTGACTAGCTCCATTTTATTGAATGCTTCACTCACGAAGGCTTTGACGTTGCGCTCCACGTCAGCAGCTGGACTACGTGCAATAAGCTCGGAAACGTTTTTTTGAAAAGCGTCTAGCCATGGGTTTTGTTGCATAAGTATCCCCTCTATCGGACGGGTCAGTAACCACATGGATACCAACGATAGGACTAGTGTAGCCAGTAACCGAGCAACGCGACAATAGCCTCTATGTGTGTTCCCAACACCTGTCATTTAGGTTTAATGGGCTAAGACTATCTTTAATGCGCCATTTCGGTGCAAACGCACCACCTTATGCACCTTTTGAGCACAGGCTTGGTGCGTCCACTGGCAACAATCTCTGGCACGCGAATTGCTTAAGAAAGAACACACGTACCCTGATAAAAGGAAAGATCCATGAAACTAGTCATAGCGATTATCAAGCCTTTCAAGCTTGACGAAGTCCGCATCGCTCTGTCTGCACTAGGCGTGCAGGGCCTGACGGTCACTGAGGTGAAAGGTTTTGGTCGACAAAAAGGACACACCGAGCTCTACCGCGGCGCGGAATACGCCGTCGACTTCCTGCCAAAGCTTCGCATTGAAGCTGCGATATCCGACGATCTTCTCGAACAGGTGATCGAAACCATCGAGCAATCGGCTCGCACTGGCAAGATTGGCGATGGCAAGATTTTTGTCGCGGCACTTGAGCAAGTCGTGCGTATCCGAACCGGTGAAACCGGTAATGAAGCACTATAAATAAAGGATATCAATATGGAAACCACAGTTTTAGATGTACCAGCAGAATTTTTCCAGCTCCAGTACGCCCTCGATACCTTTTATTTCTTAGTGTGCGGCGCTTTGGTGATGTGGATGGCCGCTGGATTCTCGATGTTAGAAGCGGGTCTTGTTCGCGCCAAAAACACAACCGAAATCCTCACTAAAAACGTGTTGCTCTACGCCATTGCGTGCACCATGTACATGATTGTTGGCTACAGCATTATGTATGACGGGGGTATTTTCTTGTCAGGCATTACAGGTGATGGACTGGCTGATGAAGCCACCTATGCGCCTTCAGCTGACTTTTTCTTCCAAGTGGTGTTTGTCGCCACAGCCATGTCCATCGTCTCTGGTGCAGTGGCTGAAAGAATGAAACTCTGGGCTTTTGCCTTGTTCGCTATCGTAATGACAGGCTTTATCTACCCAATGTCAGGCTCATGGACTTGGGGATCGCAGCCCGTATTTGGCATGTTCAGCTTAGGCGACCTAGGCTTTCTCGACTTTGCCGGTTCCGGTATTGTTCACTTGGCTGGCGCAGCCGCTGCACTTGCCGGTGTGATCATGCTGGGTGCTCGTAAGGGAAAGTATGGCGCCAATGGTGAGGTTCGTGCGATTCCAGGCGCTAACTTGCCACTCGCCACCTTGGGTACCTTTGTGTTGTGGTTGGGTTGGTTTGGCTTTAACGGTGGCTCGGTCTTGGCGACAGCCAGCGTCGATACTGCCAACTCCGTTGCAGTGGTTTTCATGAATACCAACGCTGCTGCGGCAGGTGGTGTCATGGCTGCACTGATTGTGGCCAAGCTGATGTTTGGTAAAGCTGACTTGACCATGATTCTTAACGGTGCCTTGGCTGGTTTGGTTGCCATCACAGCTGGTCCAGACACACCCACACCCCTTGTCGCGACCCTTATCGGTGCGGTTGGTGGTGCTCTAGTGGTGTTCTCGATTGTTGCCATGGACAAACTCAAGATTGACGACCCAGTAGGCGCCATCTCTGTTCACGGTGTGGTCGGTATCTGGGGCTTATTGGCTGTGCCAATCACCAACTCAGATGCTTCATTGATGGCTCAGGTAATCGGTGCTGTCACCATCTTTGTCTGGGTGTTTGTTGCCAGCCTGATCGTCTGGGGTATTGTGAAAGCCATCATGGGCATTCGCGTCACCGAAGAGGAAGAGTATCAGGGTGTGGATATTGTGGAATGCGGCATGGAAGCCTATCCAGAATTCACCAACAGCAACTAACTTTCTCTCTAACTTAAGAAGCGTATGAAGGGGACCGGTTACGACCGGTCCCCTTTTTTTAATCGTTCAAATGATCAGGATCTATCGAATCAGCTCGGTTCAGGGCGGCCGCAACTTTAGTGCGTAACGCATTTGAATGAGCCTGTCGAATTTCTTGCTTAACATCGAGTAACTGACGCGGATGCATCGAAAATTCTGTCAACCCCAACCCAAGCAAAAGGCGAGTCAAGCGAGCGTCACCCGCCATTTCACCGCACACAGAGACGGGAATACGCTGCCTTTGACCAGCATTGATCGTCCCAGCAATTAGGCGCAATACCGCTGGGTGCAGTGGATCATACAAAGACGACACTTCGGCATCCGCTCGATCAATGCCAAGAGTGTATTGAATCAGGTCATTGGTGCCGATCGACAAAAAATCAAAGGCTTGCGCAAAGGGCTCAATGGCAATCGCCATTGCAGGCACTTCGACCATGGCACCAACCTCTATATTTGGGTCAAACGATTGGCCTTTGGCTTGTAATTCGCTTTGAACCGAGTGAATGATTTCTCTCGTGGCACGAACTTCGGACAAACTGGTAATCATAGGAATCAATAAGCGCACCTTGCCAAAGGCAGACGCGCGCAAGATCGCCCGCAGTTGAGTCTGAAACAGCTCAGGCCGCGCCAAACAGTATCGAATGGCTCGCTGTCCAAGGGCAGGATTGGTGGCTACGGTGGCTTCACCATCGAGCGTCTTGTCCGATCCGAGATCGAGTGTACGTATGGTCACCTGTCTCTGGCTCATCTGCTCAACAACAGATTGGTAAGCCGCGAACTGCTCCTCCTCAGACGGCAAATCAGCACGCCCCAGAAACAAAAACTCACTGCGAAACAACCCAATGCCCTGCGCGCCCTGACTTAACGCCAAGGGGACTTCGTCTGGCAGCTCAATATTGGCTTGCAAACCAATCCGTACACCATCCAGTGTTTCAGATGACACATCGCGTAAAGCCAGTAATTGTTCGCGAGAGTCAGCGTATTGAGCAGCCAATGCTTCATAAGCTCTCTTTTGTTGGTCTGGCGGATTGATCAGAACGGTACCGTGTTGACCATCGACAATCAAAAAATCGCCGTCACGCGCTAGTGTTCTTACCTGGCCCAAAGCCACAACAGCAGGAACGCCCATGCTGCGAGCCACAATGGCGGTGTGTGAAGTGGGACCACCTAAATCAGTCACAAAACCCGCAAACCGTGCGCCACGCAGCCGAATCATATCTGCTGGGGAAATGTCATGAGCCACCACAATGAGGGGCTCATCGCTTTGCAAAATCGCGTCAAGGTTACCAAGCGCACGTGTACCCGCAAGGGTGTGCAGAACCCGTTCAACCACTTGACGAACGTCAGAACCACGCTCACGTAGATACTCGTCTTGCATGGCACTGAACTGCTCACCCAAGCGCTGGCCTTGGGTGGTCACAGCCCATTCGGCGTTGTAGTGCCGCTTTTCAATCATTGACAGTGTTTCATCAGCCAAGAGAGGATCGGCAAGCAACAGTTGATGTACGTTCAATAACGCGGCTAGCTCCCGAGGCGCATCGTCGGGCAAATTATCCGCCAGTGTTCGTAACTCGTCAGAGGTGCTCTTTAGTGCTTGTGAGAATCGGCTCTTTTCAGCGTCGACAGCGTCTGGTGCGATACGATAATGCGCAACTTCTAGCGCTGCCGCACCCATCACAACCGCGCGCCCCATGGCATAGCCGCTTGCGACGCCGCGACCATATAAGCAAACCATTGGTGCGCCGACCGAAGTCGTTGCAGCAGTTATGGCATCGCTAATCTTGTTCGCCGAACTTGTCATCAAACAGTGCCTTTATTTCTTGTAATGCCTGATCAGCGTCACCACCCTCCGCCTCAATGGTGACGGTGGTGTCTTTGCCAGCGGCCAACATCATGACACCCATGATGCTCTTGGCATTGACGCGCCGCGCCTCTTTGGTGATAAAGATTTCGCAAGCAAATTGACTGGCAGTTTTAGTGAGTTTTGCCGCTGCCCTCGCGTGCAGTCCTAATTTATTCGAAACAACTAACTCAATCTGGGGCATGGCTCAATACCTGTTATCAGTAAAGGGGAAGACCGAAGATCACGCAGCGATCGCTTTGGCGATTTTAACGGTATGAGAGACTGCTTAGTTGAGTCTTGTCACGGTTTGACGAGCGCCCTCGACGGCTTGTTGTGCCAACACTTCGAGAGGTTGTTTGCGATAACTCAAGACCCTGACCACCATTGAGGCATTGACGCCGGTAATCACAGCACAGCCAATACCGCTCTCATTAAGGCGCTGTGCTGCTTGAACACAAATATTGGCAGGTGATGCACCTGGTAAATCTGTTAACACCAGAACACCAGCGCCGCGGTCCAAGTCTGTCAATCGAGCCACTAAAGCATCCGATGAGTCGGCTGCGCAAGCGCCTGGCAAGACGTCAATGGCCGTGATGTCGATCGCTTCTCCGAATACGTGCTCAGCGACTTCCTTTAGAGCTGTCGCCAAGGGTGCATGCGCCATCAATAAAATGGCTACAGTTGCCGTATTGGCTTGCTTTACCACCGAATCCTCCGAGCCAACGATGTACTCCTTAGCCATGAACAGCCATCTCTAATGCTTGGGCAAAACGTTGACCCACATCAAAATCGGTTTGTTCGGTGATTTCGACAAAGCAGGTCGGGCTAGTGACGTTAATTTCAGTCACGTAGTCACCAATCACATCCAATCCAACCAGTAACAAACCCCTTGCATAAAGCTGCGGTGCCATGGTGTTGGCAATTTCCCAATCCCGCTCACTCAGCGGCTGCGCCACACCACGTCCACCAGCGGCCAAGTTACCTCTGGTTTCTCCTGCCAGTGGAATACGCGCCAAGCAATACGGCACCGCTTCACCACCAATCAACAAAATCCTTTTGTCGCCATTAACGATTTCAGGGATATATCGTTGAACCATGATGCTGCGGCTACCGTCATGGGTTAGTGCTTCCAAAATGGCGTTGCGGTTGATCTCACCCGCCTGGAGTCTAAAAATACCTGTCCCGCCCATGCCATCAAGGGGTTTGGCAATCACGTCATGGTGCAATTCATGAAACGCCTTGATACGGTCGATGTTGCGCGTAACCAGTGTCGGGGCGGTAAATTGAGAAAACTCAGTGATAGAAAGTTTTTCTGGGTGATTGCGAATCGCTGCGCCTTGATTGAATACGCGCGCGCCTTGCGCCTGCGCATACTCGAGCAAGTGCGTCGAGTAAACGTACTCCATATCAAAGGGAGGATCC
>JAWOGG010000145.1:0-13659 GCA_046497085.1 Orrella sp. | reverse complement strand
GCGGAGAAAAGACCGCATGACAGCAAGGCAGCGACGCCAAGGCCACCAGGCCAGTGACCTACCCACTTCTGAACGGCTTCAAACAAATCCCGACCGACACCACCCTTAAGCAAAATATTGGACATCAATAAAAACAGCGGTACCGAGAGAAGTACGAAATTATCCAGCGCACCTTGTAGATTCTGCGCGATCATGGCCATCGGCAGACCTTTGATGGCCATTAAAGCGGCGCCCAAACCCGCTAATGAAAACGCAACCGGCACACCCATAAAAAGCAAAAGTAGCAATACGATCGCGATATAGACTAGGGTCATGTCCGTTCGACCTCAGCCTCAAGGTTTTCTGGGTCGTGCTCACCGCCCGGTGAGAAGCTAGGTGCCGGCCCAAAAGGCAAGCGAATCAAATCGGCGATCGATTGCAGCAGCAGTAAAGCAAAGCCAATCACAATCGGTATCTCAGCCACCCAATTGGGCAAAGCCAACATCGTAGGCTGACGCCTGCCTAATTCGATTGAATTGATCAGCATGTCATAGCCTTTAACCATGGCCACTGCAGAGAAGACGCCAATAATTAAGAGCGCTAAGCCTTCCATCAAATATCTAACCCAGCTTGGCGCAATGGCTAATAGAGCGGTAATCCTGATCATTTGCCGTTGTTTAAGGGCCAGGGCCATGCCAAGATAGGTAAACCAAATCTGTAACGTCACGGAAACGTCTTGTGTCCACTGGGTTGGCGCCGTAAACAGGTACCTAGCCCCTACTTCATAGGTCAACATGACGGCAATCGAAATCACCATCACGTTCCCTATTTGACCGCAGGCATCAGCCACCCAATCAACCACCCGCAGGGCGCGAGGCTCGACATTCGTGGGTTGTTGATCGGGAGTGTTGTGCATGCCGTCTCTCTACTTAAGCAAGATTTCTTAAGAGATGATCAATAAAACTTACGCACTTCATCGACCAATTGCTGACCCTCAGGACCGGCTTCTTTGATGTAAGCATCAATGGCGGGTTTGGCCGCCTCTTGCCAAGACTTGAGCTGTTCAGGCGTTAGATTCACCACTTCCATAGGTGTCTTGTCGGCAATGAATTGTGTGGAGTCCAAGTTATCTTTTTTGGTTTCAGCACGCATCTTCATTTCAGCGGCAAGTGCGGCATCACCCATCCACTTCTTTTCTTGGTCAGACAGTGAGTCCCAAAGTTTGTCGTTCATAACGATCAGGAACTCTGTTTGCGCATGATTGGTAATGGTGACTGAGTTCATCACTTCGTAAAGCTTGCGCGACTCAATGGCAGTCGTGCCAGTCATACCAATATCAACAGTGCCACGTTGATAAGCGATGAACTGTTCCGACCCGCCAATCTTGACCGGTATGCCACCCAATGCATTGATAAAGTCACCTGATGGTTTACCTAATACGCGGACTTTTTTACCTTTCATTTGTGAAGGTTCTGTCAGTGGTTCATCTTTAGACAATAACTGCACTGGACCATAATCTTGCCACCACATCACACGTGTGCCTGTTTGACGAATCAGCTCGTCGATTTGCTGACGTACAGGGCTCGATGGATCGGCCGCCTTGGCAAGCACTTCATAGCTGGGAAACATAAAGGCCACTGAGAACAGTCCCACCGCTGGAATCGTACCGGCGTATTCGTCGATCAACACCAACCCTAGGTCGATGGCACCGGAACCGACGGCCTGAGGAATCTCACTGCCCTTGTATAGCTGCGCTGAGTCGTAGATTTCTATTTTCAGATCGCCATTAGAAGCCTTCTCGACCTCGTCTTTGAAATAAACGATGTTCGCGCCAACAGGGTGTTTGACACCCACTTGTAGGCTCAGACGCAAGGTACGCTCTGCGAGTGCTTCGGCGCTAAACATGAGGCCGGCTGAAACCATTGCCGCCACTGATAGGGTTTTGAAAAATTGACGCTTCATTATGTCACTCCTCCTGATCGTGATTAATCAGATTATTTTGATTTTTTCTACAGGCGGAAACCCAGTTTGAACTAACCTTCAGTTACCGCCTTACTGCACGTGCGAAGTATATCCCTTTGGCGTCACTTACAAACAGATTTGTCCGCCATGCCAATCCCTGTCATGCCAATCTTATAAAGCGGCACGAAAACAAAGATGCTTAAGGTGGTTTATCAATCCGTGCGCCCCCTGTATACAATCGGTGCAAAGTAAACAACACCTGAACCGGAGACCTTCACATGAAAAAACAAGCCGCCGCTCAAGCCAAGCGCACCAAGTTTCGCCAACGACTGTCTGAGCCAGGGCTGATTGTGGCCCCAGGTGTGTTTGAAATGATCTCTGCCCGTATCGCGGACCGCATGGGGTTTGACACGCTTTATATGACCGGCTACGGAGCTGTGGCTTCCTACCTTGGCATCCCAGATGCGGGTTTGGCAACATACACCGATATGGTTAGCCGCGCGGGCGCGATTGCCCAAGGCACCGAGTCACCACTGATCGCCGATGGCGACACCGGCTACGGCGGCTTACTGAACGTTGCCCATACCGTTAACGGTTACGAGTCAGCTGGAGTCACTGGCATTCAGCTAGAGGATCAAGAATTCCCCAAGAAGTGCGGTCACACCCCCGGGCGTCGAGTCGTACCCATGAATGACATGGTCAAAAAAATCAAAGTCGCCTGTGAGTCGCGTGAGAGTAAGGACTTTTTGATTGTGGCTCGCACCGACGCTAGAACAACACTAGGTTTGGATGAAGCGCTACACCGTGCCGATGCTTACTGCAAAGCGGGGGCTGATATTTTGTTTGTCGAATCCCCGGAAACCCCAGAGGAAATGGCAAAAATTGCCACCTCGTTTGATGTGCCGGTGTTGATTAACGTGGTTGAAGGGGGTCGCACGCCCTTGTTTTCTAAAGAAGACCTAGAGCAGATGGGTTTTAAAATGGCCATATACCCTGGCACTGGTTTTTTAGCGATGGGCAAAGCCCTAGAGTCAGTCTACGGTGCTCTCAAACAAGATGGCAGCTCACTGAGTGTGAAAGACGAACTCTACAACTTCGAGGCCTTCAGCAAACTGATGGGGTTTGAGGCGGTCTGGGATTTCGACCGCAAACATGCTGATGATTGATTGAGAGCGAACCACCCGTCCATTCAATTGGACGGGACAATGACTTGCGGCATTCGACGCAAAATGATGCCCGTTTTACGTTCAACCCAACGCGATTGGCGGTTGACGTCGTAGCGTTTTGGTGAAGGCAGAATCGATGCCAGCCATGCGGACTGACGGGCTGTCAGTCGAGACGCTGAACGCCCGTAGTAGTGTTGTGCGGCAGCTTCAATACCAAATACACCCACGCCCCACTCCGCCACATTCAGATAAAGCTCCAGGATGCGCTGTTTATCCATCATCGCTTCGAGCATAAAGGTGATGATGACTTCCTGTACTTTGCGAATGTAGCTTCGGTCTGACGAAAGAAATAAATTTTTGGCCAACTGCATGGTGATCGTTGAGCCCCCAAAACGAATCTCGCCGGACTCGAAGTTGGCACGAAACGCACGCTCAATGGATTCCCACTCAATGCCTTGGTGATCAACAAAGCCGGTGTCTTCGGCAGAAATAACGGCTCTTTTTGCGTAGGTTGAAATGTCTTCGTAACCGACCCACTGCTGCTCAATTGCTTTAGGTGGGGTCAATTGTGCCAACCGTTTGCTTTCAGCCTGCATAAAGGCTGTCGTTTGCGGATCAAACCACCGAAACCACACCACCTGAGAAAAAATGGCGACTTGGTACAAAAGGATTGCACCGACCAACAACAGAAAGCCCCATTTGAGCCAATAGCGCAGGGTGAACTTACTCGCTCTCCTGCGAATGGCGTTGCTTTTCTTGTTTCTTTTACCGCGTCCCATTAGTGGTAGCTATCCACACAGACACGATCGCGCAGCATGTCTTGCTCCCATGCCAAGAGAGCAGACTTTGTCGCCGATCCCCAGCGGAACTGGCCAATCGAGCCGCTTGCCTGAACCACCCGATGGCATGGCACAAACAACGCAATCCGATTGGCAGCCAAAGCACTACCCACTGCCCGAGCCGCTGTCGGTCGGCCGAGACGACGGGCCAATTCGCCATAACTGACCACTTCACCAAGAGCCAAGTCGGTCAGTGCCTGCCACACCGCGCACTGAAACGCCGTGCCCTGAAGCACCAACGGCAGACGATGCTGCTCAGTAAACAAACCATGCAACAGGCTGTCTGCATCGGTGGGGCATGCGATTAAGGACGCACTCGGCCATTCTGAGGCGAGCTCGTCGATTGATGTCTTCTTATTTTCTGCAGCGAGCGATAGATAACGGAGGCCTTTTTTGTCCCACGCCAAAAGCGCCTTTCCAACGGGCGTACCGCCCCAGCCATAGTTGAGTGACTCAGGGGGTCGAACCGACTCATCGAGGATAGTGAGTTTCGTTGGCATGATGACGATCATCGCTCCTGATGCCGTTTTTAATATGCTATCCAAACTTGAGACTATCGTACTCGGCGTTTGGATGCTGGCGGTTGCCTAGTTGGCATTGCTTCTGATTGTTGCCATCCTAACACCAGCATAAGTCAGAATGACGCTGATTTGGGTACAAGTAATGTCACTAACCATTTGGCCGCGTACAGAACAACCAATGTCCCAAACAAGTCACCCACAAACATCGCCAGGATGCTGTCACCGATCGCATCAACGTAACCAACAGCGGAAAAATGGATGTTGTGCAATCCAGCTGTAAAGCTTGCGGCGAGTACGCTCAACAACAACAGCTTTCTTGCGGATAGACCTGCTAGGTCAGCATTCACCCCAAAAAAGTGAGCACAAAGCAACAAGGCTAACGTCGGTGCCAAGGCAGAAAGTCCGGAAATGATGAGCATGTGACTGATGTCGGTTAACTCTGCAACAAAAAAGCATGTCATCAAACTACCGAAAAAAATCCCTGCTGCACCGACCCAGCCCAGCAATAGGACGGCAATCATACGTAGTGCTGCAGGTAAAAAAATCCAGCTAACGTGCGCAGAAAACGACCAATGATCGAACATCCAGTCGTTTAACGTATACAAACTGACCCATAACCCAACTACGATGACGAATTGCAAGACCATCGTCTGCGGGGCCAAAGATGGCGGCCTAAGAACGCTAAACACGCCTAAGTTTGCCTCGCCGCTTCTAGACACTTACCGAAGGCCGCGAAATATTCGGTTGTTTTTTCTGTGGGCACCACGTATTTGATTCGCGTGTCGACATCATCAACTTTCAGGGCCAACAAACCCTTTGATCGCAATGACTTTAACCGCCGATGTAGCGTCGTCGGCGACACATCGACAGCTAGGCGCATGGCCTCTAATACAGT
The DNA here is from genome assembly GCA_046497085.1 of Orrella sp. Lineage (GTDB taxonomy): Bacteria > Pseudomonadota > Gammaproteobacteria > Burkholderiales > Burkholderiaceae_B > Algicoccus. Next base: position 8,297 of record JAWOGG010000145.1, on the reverse strand, counting down.
GACTCGTTGATCGGTGTGCCAAGAGGCCGCCAAAGCGTGCAGCAGTCTCTCCTCCACAGGATCAACGGAGGGAAAAGTAGGCAGTTCACGGACCGCTTGTATCAGGTTTAAAAACCTGACATATGTGGCCGAAGCCTTGACGTCATTTTTCATTGAGTTCCCTTTAAGGGCGTTCCCATCAACGGATTTCTTGCACAGAAATATGTTTCACGCGGTTAGGCGAGGTGGTAATTTTAATAAATTAATTTATAAATTGTAGGAATCAAGCAAATGACAGATACATTCGCCAAAGGCCAACCCTTAGATTTATCCCAGTCGGTGATTCTGATTGCCGGTGCGGCCAGCCTCGTTGGCTCTCATACCGCCGATCAATTGTTGGCTGCGGGAGTCAAAGAGGTCGTCCTTTTGGATAATTTTTCTTTTGGTTCCGCCGATGCCATCAAGCACCTAGAAAACAACGACCGTGTGCGGTTGGTTAAAGCCGACTTGATGCGCCTACCTGAGATCATCGAAGCCACGCGTGGGGTTGATGGTGTCATACAGCTCGCAGCCTATATGACACTTGGTTTTTCGCAAACACCATGGAATGCCGTCGACGTCAATTTGCGTGGCGTACAGAACATGTTGGAAGCGTGCGCAATCAACGGGGTCAAGAAAGTTATTTTTGCATCGTCCAATGCGGTTTATGGCTACGGCTCTGGTATCAAAGGCGCCCTTCACGAGGATCTAAGCTTCCATTCTGAAGGTGCTCCGCCTGCCGCTATTCTTTATGGCGCCTCCAAGATCATGGGCGAACAATTGTGCCGCACCTACTACCAGCAACGCGGCTTGGACTATCTGGTTCTGCGATATTCCACCGTATACGGGGAACGCCAGCATTATCGTGCTGCTAATGCTTTGTACATCATGGATACCTACGACCAAATCAAAGCCGGACAAGCGCCCGTTATGCCTGGCGATGGCAGCGAAACCAAGCATTTTGTGTACGTTACAGATGTGGCCCGTGCCAACGTCAAAGCCCTGCAAAGCGCCACAACCGACACGGCGATGAACGTGTCGGGTCCTGAACCAGTGACCACGGGTGAATTGGTTAAATTGGTTCTTGATTATTGCGACAGTGACTTAAAACCCGAACTACGCCCTGACCCACCGGGCAAAGTGCGCCTGACATCAGGCGGTGCTTTTCACATTCCGCATGACAAAGCGCTCAAGGCGATTGGCTGGAAGCCTGAGGTCACCATGTCTCAAGGCGTAGAAAAGTTATTACGCTGGCGTGAGTCAGTGGACACGCACTAAATCCACTACACCACTAGGACTGTGATTAACATGACATCCAAATATCTCGTTCGACAAGCAGACGTTGAGCCCTACCATCCCGCCAACCATATGGAAACGAGTAATCAACGACTCATTTCTCGGCACAACGTCGGTGCCAAGCATATGGAAGTCATCTTGGGCACTTTGGGTCAATCGGGTGGCGCGTTGCCACATGCGCATCCAGGCATAGAGCAAGTCTGCTATTTGTTAGAGGGGACTGCCCATGTGGAAGTCGAGGGGGAGTCATTTGACATGGCACCGGGTGATACCTGCTTCTTTCCGGCTGACTCCATGCACTTGTTTCAAGTGACTTCGACCACGCCGGTGAAGTTATTGGTTATTTACAGTCCACCTTACGAAGAAAACCCAGAGCGGGTCAGGCGTTAATCACCTGATCTCTACTCTGCGTGCTGTCGGCCCACAAACCGCTCATCCATAACCCAATTTCCTCGGTGCTGGTTTCTTGGATGGGTTTGATGGGCGACAGTCTTCCTTTGGCCATCACGGCGACCCGGTCACTGACTTCGTAGATTTCATCCAATTCTTCTGAGACCACAAGAATCGCGCAACCCTCACGGGCCAAATCGATCAGCGACTGGCGTATAAATGCTGCGGCGCCGACATCCACTCCCCAAGTCGGCTGGGCACAAATCAAAATTTTGGGATTTTGAAGCATTTCACGACCGACGACGAACTTCTGTAGATTGCCGCCAGACAATGATCGGGCCAGTGCGTCAGGGCCCGAAGCCCGAACTCGAAACCTGTCAATGGCGGATTGGGCGAAGTTTCGGGCTTGTTGAAATCGAATCAGTCCTCGATCAACCAGTGACTGGCGTTTGGCTGCCGTTAAAACCGCATTTTCAGAAAGCGTCATGTCAGGCAAAGCGCCCACGCCCAAGCGGTCCTCCGGCACATATGCCAGTCCCAATTGCCGCCGTTGTTCAGCGTCCAAATTTCCCGCTGCTTTGTCATCGAGCAGAATCATGTCTGATGACACCCCCACCAAACCCGCCAACACATCACAAAAGGCCTTTTGGCCATTACCTGAGATACCCGCTACCCCCAGTATTTCACCTGCCCTGAGCGAGAAGTTAATATCCGTGAGTTCGGTGCCAAGCCCCGCTGGCGGCCGATAAGACAGGCCCTGCACGGACAACACCGTCCGACCGGTCAATGCCACGTCTCTGACCGGTGGATCAAAATCACGGCCAATCATCAAACGGGCCAACGACTGCTCTGTCTCTTCTGATGGCACACACTGACCAGTGACACGGCCACCACGTAGAACCGTGGCGCGATCACAAAGCGACATGATTTCATCAAGCTTGTGACTGATATAAAGGATCGCACAACCCTCAGAACGGATGGTTTTTAACGTCTCGAAGAGTTTTTCAACGGCGATGGGTGACAGCACCGATGTGGGTTCGTCCATGATCAACAGCTTGGGATTTTGAATCAGACAACGGATGATCTCCACCCGCTGACGTTCACCCACCGACAAATCATTGATGTAACTCTCTGGGTCCACTGGCAGACCATAGTGTTCAGAAACCTCTCGGATTTTGTCTGACAGCGCCGCCATCGATTGGCCAGCCGGCAAAAAAAGTGCGGTGTTTTGCGCAACGGTGAGTGTTTCAAAAAGGGAAAAGTGCTGAAAAACCATCCCAATGCCCAAGGCTCTGGCTTGTGCGGGGCTTCGAATTTCGACCTTTTTATCTTCCCAGTAGATCTCGCCACGGGTGGGTTCAGTGACGCCATAGATCATTTTCATGAGCGTTGATTTCCCCGCCCCATTCTCACCAAGAATGGCGTGGATTTCGCCTGCCTGGACGTCTAGACTGACGTCCTCGTTGGCAACCACTGTTGGGTACACCTTTGTCAAAGCGTCAACGCGTAATCTGCTCATGATTAGCCAAATGGTCTAAAAAGTATCAATTTGACGATATTGTGACACGGGCTTGGGCACTGACACTGATACTGACACTGATACTGAACAGAATTAGGAAGCCCTCTAAGCTTTGCGGTTTCATCGCAAGTGGATTGCCAACCATATGGTGGGCTGTGATGGGTCGGTTGAGACCACACGGTGGCGCAACTGTGCGGGAATCAGTAAGGCCTGCCCCGGCTCAAGCGTCTGCTCTTCTGGCCCGGAGTCTGGATCAGTACCGGTATCAAACGCCAGGCAGGCGACACCCTTGAGTACTAACACCCACTCTTCCCAATCTTGCTCGTACCAAAAGTCTGCCTCGCTTTGGTGAGCGTACGACACAATACGTTCAATCTGAATACCCGGGCGTGCAAGGATGGTTTCAAAAGATTCAGCCTTGCTGACATCTGGCAGCGGCTCAAAAAATGAGTAGATTTTTGGTTTCTGCGGTTTCACCAATACACCCCTTGTGACAGACTGACACTAAAAATAGTAGCGAACAGGCTATCCGAAAAATACGATGGAAGACGATGACTGCTCACTTACTCAAAGGATCTCTATGAATGCCGAACAACATGAACAGATGATTCGGTGCTTCGCAGCGCACTTAGAAACAACCCATAGCGCCAAATCAACCCGGGTCACAACCCACATTTCAAGCATCGTGTTGTGTGGTGACCGCGCTTACAAATTTAAACGACCTGTGGCATTGCCGTTCGTGGATTTTTCAACGCTAGAAAAGCGTCACTTTTTTTGTTTGGAAGAACTGCGACTCAACCAACGCACCGCGCCAGATATTTACCTAGCCGTTGAGCCAGTTTGTGGCAGCATCGAGCAACCCAGACTTAATGAAACTGGCCAAGTGCTTGATTACGCAGTAGTGATGAAAAGGTTTCGCACAGCAGACTTACTGAGTGAGCGTTTGACCAACGGTTTGATCGATGTCACAGACATTGATTTATTGGCCCAACACTTAGGGCAATTCGCCGAAAGAAGCGAACCTATCGATGCTTCTCAACTTGGCGGGACAAAAAAGGCGATTGATTGGGCGCTAGAGAGCCTAGTTGAAATCAATAACAGCCCAATGCATGAAAAGGCGATCGACTGGCAAGCTGTCAACGAGCACACCACGCAGCTGTATCAAACCTTAAAGACGCTCGACCAAACGCGCCAGTCACAGGGATATTTTCGGGAATGTCACGCCGACTTACATTTGGCCAATCTAGTGAGGCTTGGCGACCGGGTGCTAGCCTTTGACGCGCTGGAGTTCGAACCGGCGCTACGTATGATCGACCTCATTAGCGACGTCGCTTTCCCCTTCATGGACTTACTTGCCCATCAGCACGAGGCCTTGGCTTGGCGATTTATCAGCCAATGGTGCGAGCACACAGGCGATTACGAGGCACTAAAGTTACTGCCCTTCTACAGCACTTACCGGGCCATCGTGCGAGCAAAAGTATCGATCTTAAGTGACGACACCAGCGGCTTTGAGCGGTACTGGCAACTGGTACGACAGCTCTGTGACCAAACAGAGGTGGCTTTAATGCCACGCCAAAACCCACGTATCGTCTTGGTCAGTGGCTTAAGTGGCAGCGGCAAATCAACGGTTGCTCTGAGAATTGCTGGCACATTAGGTGGGGTGCGACTACGAGCCGATGCTGAGAGAAAAAGGTTGTTTCCCAGCCAATTAAATAATCCTGAATCTCTTTATAGCGATCAAGCCTCTACCCAAACCTACGCACGATTGATTGAATTGACGAAAAAGCTGCACGGCGAGGGATTACACGTCGTGGTTGACGCCACGTTTCTGACACCAGAACGGGTTAAAGAATTCGTATCTGCATTTGCTGAAAACAGCAGGGATGGAGTCAACGACGGGACTTGCGTTGTTATTCGCTGCCAAGCCCCTGTCAAAACCCTCGAATCCCGAATTCAAACAAGGCAAGAGATCGGTTCAGACCCGTCTGATGCCACCGTATCGGTGCTTGCAAAACAACTCAAAGACGCCGCACGCAGAGTTGCCATGCCTGGCGGCGAATGGCCCTACGAAACCCACGACCTCATCAATGACGGATCAATGTCAGCGCTTGAGCTAAAAACAGACCAGTTGGTCGCAAAATTTCTAGAAAGCAGTTGATGCACATTGGTACTGTTTTTGAAGAAAATGGTTTGATTCCAAAGATATAATTAGGGATAACCCTACTGTCTTGATATACATCAATCGATTCCACTGATGAGGTCTTTATTATCGTGAAAGTGTGGTGAGGAAATGACTACGCCTCATTGAGGCTTATGCAAAACCCGTTGAGCCACAAGCGACACTTGGAGTCTTTCATGGAACTTGATCCTCTTTTCATATCGCGCCTGCAATTTGCCTTTGTGGTGTCGTTTCACGCGATATTCCCAGTTTTTACGATTGGCTTAGCCAGTTACATCGCGGTTTTAGAAACCCTTGCGATGAAAACCAAGAACCCTCATTGGGAAAAATTGGCGGCTTTCTGGGTCAAGATCTTTGCGGTTGTCTTTGGCATGGGCGTGGTGTCCGGTTTGGTCATGGCGTTTCAATTCGGCACCAACTGGAGTAACTTTTCTTATACGGCGTCTAACTTTTTAGGACCTATTCTTGCCTACGAAGTAGTGACAGCATTCTTTTTAGAGGCCGCTTTCCTAGGCGTGTTGCTGTTTGGTCGCCATAAAGTTCCGCCCGGACTCCATCTGTTGGCAGCCTATATGGTTGCTATCGGCACCTTTATTTCCTCTTTCTGGATTTTGTCCGCCAACTCTTGGATGCAAACCCCTGCGGGCGTAGAAATGCGTGATGGCATGATCCATGTCACTAGCTGGGTTGAGGCCATCTTTAACTCATCCTTCCCCTATCGCTTTGCACATATGGGTTTGGCTTCATTTTTAACCGGTGGATTTGTGGTCGCCGGTGTCTCTGCGCTTTACATATTGAGAGGCCATGCGGTTGAAACCGCCTCAAAAGCGTTAAAAATGACGTTGGTGTTGTTGGCCGTGATTGCACCACTGCAACTTTTTGTTGGCGATGCGCACGGCTTAAATACCTTAGAAAACCAGCCTGCCAAAGTAGCCGCCATGGAGGGCGCCTGGAAAACCGAGTCAGGCTTACCCCTGCTACTTTTTGCTATCCCTGATCAAGAGGCACAAACCAATCACTTTGAGATCGGTATCCCTAAGCTTGCTAGCTTGATCCTGACGCACTCCACAGAAGGCACCGTTACGGGCTTGGATGCCTTCCCTAAGGAAGAACAACCGCCTGTCTTCATGGTGTTTTGGAGTTTCCGAGTCATGATTGGGATCGGTATGCTCATGATCCTGGTAGGTCTCTGGGGCGCGTTTAAAGTCTGGCGTGGGAATTTGTTGCAATCCCGTCGTTTCCTTCGGTTATTGACCTTCATGATCCCTGCCCCGTTTATCGCTGTACTGGCCGGTTGGTTTGTGACTGAAATAGGCCGGCAACCCTACTTGATTTACGGCATGATGACAGCACAAGAGGCCTTGACGCCAAGCCTTGAAGGTTGGATGGCACTGCTGACACTGATTGGGTATGCGGCTGTGTATGCGGTCGTCTTCACCGCGGGCATCTACTTCCTTAGCAAGTTAGTGAACGCTGGCATCGCCGACGTTGAGCCAACCGCAGCGGACACCGGACGGCCTAAGCGCCCATTGTCTGCAGCCGACAGCGGCGCTGCCCAGCCAGGCACTGCCCCCTCGTTCTTTAGCGCTTAAGGAGTCAGCCATGTATGACTTTACTTACATTTGGGTTGGAATCATCGGTTTTGGGGTGCTGATGTATGTGCTAGCCGATGGGTTTGACTTGGGCGTGGGCATCCTGTTTCCCTTTGCCAAAGACGAGCAAGAGCGCGACATCATGATGAACACGGTCGCGCCCGTATGGGACGGTAACGAAACTTGGCTTATCTTGGGGGGTGCCGGACTTCTGGCCGCCTTCCCATTGGTCTATTCAGTCTTTTTACCGGCCCTATACATCGGCGTGTTTTTGATGTTGGCGGGTTTGATTTTTAGAGGTATTGCCTTTGAATTCCGATTCAAAGCAGAACCTGAGAAAAAACGCGCTTGGAATATCGCTTTTTGCGGTGGTTCTCTCGTGGCAACGTTTGCACAAGGGGCCGTTGTTGGCACTTACATCCAAGGCTTTGAAACAGAAAACTTCCGTTATGTCGGCGGTGCCTTTGATTGGCTAACCCCATTCACAGTCATGACTGGTCTGGGTATGGTCGTGGGATATGCCTTGTTAGGTGCCACTTGGCTGATCCTTAAAACCGAAGGTGAGTTACAGACGCGCGTTCGACGGTATGCCTCACGGCTTTTGATTGCCATGATGGTTTTCTTTGCAATTGTCAGTGTGTGGACGCCACTGATTGACGCTTACGTCAATGAGCGTTGGTTTGGCAATGTTTCGTGGTTATGGATCATGCCAGCCCTTACACTCATTGTTGCAGGCTTGATTTGGTCATGGATTCGTAAAGAGCATGATGCGCTACCGTTTATTGGCACTATCGTGCTCTTTGCCTTATTCTACGGCGGCTTGTTATTTAGCAAGTGGCCCTATGTCGTGCCGCCCAACTACACATTCCACGACGCAGCGTCAGCGCCTGAAAGTCAATTATTCTTATTAGTTGGCATACTATTTGTGATCCCGTTCGTGCTGATGTACTCGGCATGGACTTATTATGTTTTCCGAGGAAAGGTCACTGCAACGAGTGGATACCACTGACACGCCCGCCCTGCCACAACAGCCACAGGGGCCGGCGTCCGAGAGGACGCCGGCCTTATTTCTGAATGAGCTAAAAAAAGACGCTAAACCAGAGTTACGCTTAGCGGCTTTAGGCTCGTTGCTTGGCGTTTTTGGACTGGTGCTCTTTTGCTTACCTATCGCTTGGATCGTCAGCGCGGCAATCGACCAAGCCCAAGCACCCGGCTGGTGGTGGGCTATGGCAATGATTGGCCTGCTGATTCGGTACGTGGCGCACCTGTTTCGTGACCGAATGGGTCAGACGTTGTCTGCCCG
>JAWOGG010000141.1:0-12299 GCA_046497085.1 Orrella sp. | reverse complement strand
GATCACGATTGAGTCAGATCTGCGTGATGACGGCACACGTCGCACCACCCGTTACGACATCGATTTGACCAAGTGCATTTTCTGCGGGTTTTGTGAAGAAAGTTGTCCCGTGGACTCGATCGTGGAGACTCACATCCATGAATATCACGGGGAAAAGCGCGGTGACCTATATTTCACCAAAGACATGCTGTTAGCCGTTGGTGACCAGTACGAAACTGAAATTGCTCGTGACCGAGCAGCTGACGCGCCTTTCCGCTAATCACAAAAGACTTCCATGACTTTTACCACCATCCTTTTCTATATTTTGGCAGCGGTCCTAGTAGTAGCTGCCCTGCGCGTGATCACTGCCAAGAGCCCTGTGACAGCCGTTTTGTTTTTGATATTGGCTTTTGCCAATGCATCCATGATTTGGATGCTGCTTGGTGCCGAGTTTTTATCCCTTTTGCTCGTGCTCGTCTACGTTGGGGCGGTCATGGTGCTGTTTCTCTTCGTCGTGATGATGCTTGACGTCAAAATGGAAGCTTTGCGATCTGGTTTGCGAACCTACTTACCAATGGGTCTCATCATTGGTTTGGTCATGGTCATCGAAATGTCATTTGTGTTGATGCAGTCTTGGGGCGATATTGGTCCTGCAGCACGTGTAGCAGATGATTACAACAACACTCGAGTCCTTGGCGAGCTCATGTATAGAGACTATGCATTTGCGGTTGAAGTGGGTGCTGTTTTGTTGCTGGTTGGTATGATTGCAGCCATCTCTTTGACGCTGCGTCATCGTAAGGACGTTCGCTATAACAATGCAGGTGAAGCGGTGCGTGTTAAAGCCAAGGATCGCGTCAGGATTCTGGATTTGCCCTCGCAAGCGCCTGTTAATCAAAAATCAGACGAGCAGTCATAATGGAACTCACTCTCCCTCATTTTTTGGTACTGGGTGCCATTCTTTTTGCTATTGGCATATTTGGTATTTTTTTAAATCGCCGTAACTTGATTGTCTTGCTCATGTCAATCGAGTTAATGCTCTTGGCGGTCAACATGAATTTTGTGGCTTTCTCCACATGGCTTGGCGACCCTGCCGGGCAAGTGTTCGTTTTCTTTATCCTCACGGTCGCCGCTGCGGAAGCCGCCATAGGCTTGGCGATTCTGGTGCTGCTGTTCCGTAACCTGAGCACCATCAACGTTGAAGATCTTGACCGCCTTAAGGGCTGACCGGAAGACAGTAACTTATGCCTAGCGTACCTTCTATTTATCTCATTATTGCCTTGGCACCCCTCTTGGGTGCCATCCTGGCTGGTCTATTTGGCACCGGTTTTTTGGGTCGGCCTATCAGTCGCTTTATGGCCCACCGAATCACGATCGCCTTGGTGGCGCTTTCAGCCATAGGCTCGATCTACGTGCTGTTCGATGTCCTTGAAGGCAACACCTTTGACGGCACGGTCTATGTCTGGAGCATGATCGGTGACATCAAGCTTGAGATCGGATTTTTGATCGATCCACTCTCGGCTTTGATGATGACTGTGGTGACGACTGTGTCCTTGATGGTGCACATCTACAGTATCGGCTATATGGCCGACGATGATGGTTACGAGCGGTTTTTCTCCTACATCTCGCTCTTTACCTTTGCCATGTTGATGTTAGTGATGGCCAACAACATGTTGCAACTTTTCTTCGGCTGGGAAGCCGTGGGATTGGTGTCGTATCTGTTGATCGGCTTTTATTACACACGCCCGACCGCAATTTTTGCCAACATGAAGGCCTTCTTGATCAACCGCGTGGGTGACTTCGGCTTTATTTTGGGAATTGGCTTGTTATTCGCCTATACCCAGACCATGAACTATGGCGAAGTATTTGCGCAGGCCGACACGCTCGTGACATTGAACCTGCCAGGTACTGACTGGTTGCTCGTTACGGTTGCTTGCGTCTGTTTGTTCATCGGCGCCATGGGTAAGTCAGCCCAGGTGCCACTGCATTCTTGGTTGCCGGACTCCATGGAAGGCCCAACCCCTATTTCTGCTTTGATTCACGCCGCCACCATGGTGACGGCGGGTATCTATATGGTTTCCCGATTTTCACCTCTCTTTGAGTTCTCTGACGTTGCGCTGTCGTTGATGATTGTGGTGGGCGGTATAGGTGCTTTGTTCCTAGGTATCCTAGGCGTGGTTCAGAACGACATCAAACGTGTGATCGCTTATTCGACCCTGTCGCAGCTTGGCTACATGACGGTTGCTTTGGGTGCGTCTGCCTACTCGGTTGGCATTTTCCACATGATGACCCATGCGTTTTTTAAGTCGCTGTTATTTTTGGCGGCTGGTTCGGTGATCATGGCGGTGCACCACAATCAAGATATTCGTTATATGGGTGGCTTGAGAAAGTACATGCCTATTACTTACATCACGTTCTTGATTGGTGGTTTGGCGTTGTCAGCCTTCCCATTTACTGCTGGCTTTTACTCAAAAGAGCACATCATCGAGGCCGCTGGCTACGCCAACGTATGGGGTGCAAACTTTGCCTATATTTGCGTACTGCTTGGCGCCTTTGTGACCTCTCTCTATACCTTCCGCGTGTTTTTTGTGGTGTTCCATGGCGAGGAGCGCTACGACCAATTACCTGCAGACGATTCGCATGGTCATGATCACGGCCACGGTGATCATGGCAAACCGCACGAGTCCCCATGGGTCGTGACGTTGCCCTTGGCACTGCTCGCCATTCCATCTTTGGTGGCAGGTGCCATGTTTGTGAACCCATTGCTCTTTGGTGATTTCTTTACTTACCTCAACTCGGTTCAACTCCAAGGGCACGATGCCATGCGTGAGTTGGCCTCAAACTGGCAGGGTTGGTTCGAATACGGCATGCACGCCTTTGTGACGTTGCCTTTCTATCTGGCCCTTGCCGGTGGATTGGTGGCTTGGTACTGCTATGTGATTAATCCGGCGGTGCCAGCAAAGATCAAAAACGCTTTGTCTTTCTTACAACCGGTTTTTGATCATAAATACTATTTCGACTGGCTGAATGAATCGGTCATTTCACCGGCTGCACGTGGCTTGGGACGTTTCCTTTGGACCAAAGCCGATGAGGGCGTAATCGACGGATTGGCGGTCAATGGCTCAGCCAAGGTTGTGGGCGCATTTGCTGCGGTTAGTCGTCGATTGCAGTCTGGTTATATCTATCACTATGCATTCGCGATGATCATCGGCTTGATGGCATTGATTTCTTTCATTATCTGGAACTACAAATGATGGCCGGAGAGATCGTTTCCTCCTCAATTCCTTGGCTTACGCTAGCGATTTTTGTTCCTATCCTTTCTGGATTACTGATTCTAGTAGTAGGTCGTGATGAGCGCGCCGAATTTACGCGTTGGTTGTCACTTGCTAGCGCGCTTGTTGGGCTATTGGTCACTATCCCGCTTTACACAGGGTTTGATGTCAGCACTGCTAGCTTCCAGTTCGTTGAAAAAAGTCTTTGGATTGGTGCGCTCGAGTCCTACTACCACCTAGGCGTTGATGGGATCTCACTGTGGTTTGTGATTCTGACGGCATTCATCACTTTGATTGTGGTCATTGCTGGCTGGCAAGCGATTACCTATCGCGTCGCTCAATACATGGCCGCATTTCTTATCATGTCTGGCTTGATGATCGGTGTGTTTACAGCGCTCGACGGCCTGTTGTTCTACGTGTTCTTTGAAGCCACACTCATTCCGATGTACATCATTATTGGTATATGGGGCGGTGCAAATCGCGTCTACGCAGCCTTTAAGTTCTTTCTCTATACCTTGCTGGGCTCACTGCTCACCTTGGTGGCATTTATTTACCTCTGGCAAGCCGCTGGTACATTCAACATCCTCGCTTGGCATCAGCTACAGCTCGATTACGAGACACAAGTGCTGATCTTTTTAGCTTTGTTGGCTGCATTTGCTGTCAAGGTGCCGATGTGGCCAGTGCACACATGGCTGCCAGACGCTCACCCTGAAGCCCCAACTGGTGGTTCGGTTGTGCTCGCTGCAATCATGCTTAAGCTCGGTGCCTACGGCTTTTTGCGGTTTTCTTTGCCGATTGCGCCTGATGCCTCACATGGCTTGTCGGGATTGATGATCGCTTTATCCCTCATTGCTGTCATCTACATTGGTTTTGTGGCTCTGGTCCAAAAGGACATGAAAAAGTTGGTGGCTTACTCCTCCATTGCCCACATGGGCTTTGTGACGTTAGGCTTCTTCATCTTTAACGTGGCCGGTCTTGAGGGCGGCATCATTCAGATGATTTCGCACGGTTTTGTTTCGGGTGCCATGTTCCTTTGTATCGGTGTGTTGTATGACCGTATGCATACCCACGAGATTGCCGATTTTGGCGGTGTGATCAATCGCATGCCAAAGTTCGTGACCTTTTTTGTCCTGTTCTCTATGGCAAACGCGGGACTACCAGCGACCAGCGGTTTTATCGGCGAATTCATGGTGATCTTGGGTGCTATCCAATACGATTTCTGGATTGGTCTGCTGGCTGCGACAGCGCTAATCCTAGGCGCTTCATATTCGTTATGGATGGTGAAACGCGTCGCGTTTGGCCCAGTGGCAAATGAATCGGTCAACAAATTAAAGGACATTAATCGCCGCGAGTTTCTCGTGCTTGGATTAATGGCCATCATGGTGCTCTATATGGGCATCCACCCCAAACCCTTTACCGATGTGATGCACGTGTCTGTCCAGGCACTGCTTGATCATGTCGCTATCTCAAAACTGTAAGCCGCCAAGATGGATTCTCAATACGACTTTTCGTTGATACTGCCCGAGATTGCCCTGTTAGTGGCGGGCATTGCCATTCTGCTAATTGATGCATTCAGTAAAGATCCCAAGCGGACATCGGCCTACAGCCTATCGATATTGACGCTATTAGGCTTGGTCGGTTTGTCATTTTGGCAGTGGACAACTGGTGTCAGTGGGTCAAGCTTCTATGGCTTGATGGTGTCTGATGGTTTCTCGCATTTGTTAAAAATTGCGTCTTACATCGCTGTATTAGTTACTTTGGTCTACGGCCGTGATTACATTCAGAGCCGTGACATGCTGCGTGGTGGCGAAATTTATGTGTTGATTCTCTTCGCCTTGTTAGGCCAGATGGTCATGATTTCGGCTGGTAACTTACTCACCATCTACCTCGGTTTGGAGCTGATGTCATTGGCAATGTATGCATTGGTTGCTTTGCGTCGTGACCACGCACCGGCAACCGAGGCAGCCATGAAGTACTTTGTGCTTGGTTCATTGGCGTCTGGTTTCTTGCTCTACGGCATGTCCATGATTTATGGTGCCACGGGTTCGTTAGATCTTGCTGTGATCGGTGAACGGGTGGTGGCACCCGGTGCTATGCAAATGGCGCTGGTGTTTGGCTTGGTCTTTTTGGTGGCAGGCTTGGCATTCAAACTTGGTGCTGTGCCGTTTCACATGTGGGTGCCCGATGTTTATGGTGGTGCACCGACGGCTGTGACCTTAGCCTTAGCCGCTGCACCAAAGATTGCGGCTTTTGCTATCACCATGCGCTTGCTGGTATCAGGCCTTGGTGGATTGACGATCGACTGGCAACCCATGCTGATGATTTTGGCGGTGCTCTCGTTGATTGTTGGTAATTTGACCGCGATCATGCAGACAAACTTCAAACGCATGTTGGCGTATTCGACCATTGCCCATATGGGCTTTGTGTTGCTTGGTTTGATGTCAGGTTCAGCCGATGATGTGGCCGCTGTCAATACGTCAGCATATGGTTCATCGTTATTCTATGTTTTGACTTATGTGCTGACAACGTTGGGTACCTTTGGCGTCATCTTGCTGTTATCCCATGAGGGTTTTGAATGTGAAAACATCGACGACTTGAAGGGACTGAATAAACGCAACCCAGTGTTGGCTGGCGTGTTGTTGGTGCTGATGTTCTCACTGGCAGGTATCCCTCCGCTAGTGGGCTTCTACGCGAAGCTGGTGGTGCTACAGGCGGTCATTCAGTCAGGCATGATCTGGTTGGCGGTGTTGGCGGTGATCTTCTCACTGATCGGGGCGTTCTACTATCTGCGCGTGGTTAAGGTTATTTACTTTGACGAGCCTTCGCCGGATCGCGTGGTCAATTCACTTTCAGTGGGTTCAGCCTCTGTGTTGAGTCTGAACGTGGGTTTGATTGTATTGCTGGGGATTTTGCCAGGTTGGCTGATGTCAATCTGCCTGAGCGTGATTCGCACCTCCTTCTAGAGGACGAATAGCGACATGCTGAATCAAAGCCTTGCGGTATGGATTTTGATTGCGCTAGCCTTTGCCGCCGCAAACTTGCCCTTTATTAACGAACGCTTATTTTCTGTTGTCGCGCTTAAGCGTTACAACGTCAAACCACCGTTTATGATTGTTGCTGAACTAATCATCTGGTACGCGATTGTCGGCCTATTGGGCTATGCCTTTGAAACGGCGTTGGTTAATCCGTTTCCACGTGGTTGGGAGTTTTATGCCATCACCCTTTGTATCTTTATGGTGCTTGGCTTTCCTGGGTTTGTGTATCGCTACTTAATGAAACCCTAATCACACATCAGAAAACCAATTCAAAATGCCGTCCAAGGGGCTGACATTGAGTGCAAAGTTAGCCTCTGTTTGCACCACCGGCTTTGCTCGGTAAGCCACGCTGTACTTGGCCATGGCCAGCATCTTCAGATCGTTGGCGCCGTCACCAACAGCGATAATCTGCTCGGCTCTAGCCCCGTGGGTGGCGGCAAACTCTCCTAAAATGTCCGCTTTGGCTTGCGCATCAATGATCTTGCCCGTTACGCGACCAGTCAACTTACCGTGACTATCTGTCTCTAATGTGTTGGCATGTGCCGCATCAAGGCCTAGCCTTTCTTTAAGACGTTCTGTAAAGAATGTAAAGCCGCCTGACACCAGTAGTGTCTTGACTCCTGCTTGTTGTGCGGTGTGTATGAGTTTTTCTGCGCCAGGGTTTAACGCCAAACGCTCAGCGTAAACCGCTTCAAGCACATCTTGAGACAAGCCTTCTAGGTAGCCCACCCGTAACTTCAAACTATCAGCAAATTCTTGGATTTCGCCGCGCATGGCGCGTTCTGTGATTGCTGCGACTTCCGCTTTAAGCCCAGCGTGTGATGCGATCTCGTCAATGCACTCAATATTGATAAGCGTAGAGTCCATGTCCATGACCAAGATTTTGCAATCATTCAAGCGCGCATTGGCCTCTACAAAAGCGACATCGAGGTGTTTCTGAGTCGCCCACGCGGCAATGGTTTCTTTAATGTCGTCATCTTGTTGGACGTCCATTAATCGAGCGGCAGACTTGCTGATCCATTGTGTACCATTCGCCTCACAAAGGGCAGCGGTTTGATCGATCAATGCCAGATCAAGACCAGGTGACTGGACAATCAAGTGGGTGGTCATAGGGCTTTCTCTACCTTTTGAGTGGACGTACTTAAATCACTTAATAAAGAACGTATGGCATCGGTGCGTGCTTTAACGTCGGTGGCCTTGATATCGACTCTAATTTTGTCGGGCCCGGAAAATCGAATGTTTTTGCGGGTCTGAACCAAGTCAATCAACTGTAACGGATCAACGGTAGTGGTTTCTTTGAATTGAATCAGCGTTTGTTGGTCGGTTGCGTCAATCTTTTGAATGCCGAATGGGGCAGCGGCGATCCGCAAGCGATGGGTCGACAGCAAGGCCTGAGCAGGTTCTGGTAACTTGCCAAATCGATCGACAAGTTCTTCTTGCATCATTATCAGATCGTCAATCTCGGTTGTGTTCGACAAGCGTTTGTAGATCGCCAGCCTAGCGTTGATATCTGGACAGAAATCGGTGGGCAATAGTGCTGGGCAATGGAGATTCACTTCACAGCCAGGCGCAAACGGCGCATCCAAATCTGGCTCTACGCCCGACTTTAAAGCCCGCACTGCTTCATTGAGCATGTCGTTATACATCGAGAATCCAACCTCTTGGATATTGCCCGATTGCGAGTCGCCAAGCACTTCACCCGTGCCGCGGATTTCTAAGTCATGCATCGCCAAAAAGAACCCTGATCCAAGCTCTTCCATCGCCTGAATGGCTTCAAGTCGTTTTTTGGCTTGTTTGGTGATCGCGTCTTCACCCGGCGTTAATAAATACGCGTACGCCTGATGGTGAGAGCGTCCTACACGTCCACGCAACTGATGTAACTGCGCCAGTCCAAACTTGTCAGCGCGATTGATGATGATGGTGTTTGCCGTGGGTACGTCGATGCCGGTTTCAATAATCGTGGTGCACAACAGGACATTAAAGCGCTGTTGGTAAAAGCCCTTCATGACTTGCTCAAGTTCACGCTCGCCCATCTGCCCATGTGCTACAGCGATCCGAGCCTCAGGCACGAGTTCTTCAAGACGTGCGCGACGGTTCTCAATAGTCTGCACTTCGTTATGTAAGAAGTACGCTTGTCCACCACGCTTTAGTTCGCGTAGCAAGGCCTCACGTATTGAGCTGTTGTCTTCGCGACGCACAAAGGTTTTGATGGCAAGGCGCTTTTGAGGGGCAGTGGCGATTATAGAAAAATCCCGGATGCCTTCTAGCGACATGCCCAGCGTACGGGGAATGGGGGTTGCGGTGAGTGTCAGAATATCGACTTCGGCCCGCAATGCTTTGAGTGCCTCTTTTTGGCGTACGCCAAAGCGGTGCTCTTCATCAATGATGACCAAACCCAGCCGTTTGAATTTGACGTCTTTGGATAAGACTTTATGTGTTCCGATGACGATATCAACGGTCCCGTCATTGATACCTGCCAGCGCTTTGGTGGTCTCTTTGCCTGATTGAAAGCGCGATAATTCGGCTACTCGTACCGGCCAATCGGCGAATCGATCAGAGAAGGTTTGGGCGTGTTGCTCGGCTAGCAGCGTTGTCGGACAAAGAATGGCCACCTGCAGGTCGTTAGCCACGGCTAAAAACGCCGCTCGCAAGGCCACTTCTGTTTTACCGAACCCAACGTCACCGCACACCAATCGGTCCATCGGTCGGCCAGCCGTCATGTCTTCGATGACGGCTGCAATAGCGGCGGCTTGATCGGCGGTTTCCTCAAAGCCAAACCCTTCAGAAAACAATTCGTAGTCACCGAGCGGTAGCTTAAAGGCATGGCCCTGACGCGCTGCCCGTTTTGCATATAAGTCGAGCAGCTCGGCCGCGGTATCACGGACTTGCTTGGCCGCTTTTTTACGTGCCTTTTCCCATTGACCAGAGCCCAACTGATGCAGCGGTGCCGTCTCAGGATCTGCACCGCTGTAACGCGCGATCACGTGCAGCTGCGATACCGGGACGTATAACTTGCTGTGTCCACCGTACTCAAGATGCAAGAACTCCATCTCGCCGTCACCGAGATCCATGTTGATCAAGCCGAGATAGCGACCCACCCCGTGTTGGACGTGCACAATGGCATCACCAGCACGTAGTTCGGCCAAGTCACGCACCATGGCATGGACATCGCTGGTGCGACCACGGTCCTTCTGTTGGCGACGGGTTGGGCCTGCGTGACCAGGGTAGAGATCACCCTCGGTCAGTAGGATTAAGTTGTCAGGCTTAGAAATAAACCCAGCATCAAAAGCAGCCACCACCACCGCAAAGCCTGTGCCTTCGAGCAGAAATTCTTGTAAAGATTCGACAGGACTATCGGGCGAAATTTGATGCTCGGCAAGCATTTGGGTGATGGTTTCGCGTCGGCCATGTGAGTCAGCGCACAAGACGATGCGTTGATCTGGTTGTCGGTTTGCCAAGCACTCGCGCAGCTTTTGTAGGGGGTCTTCGGCGCGACGATTGACGCTGACGTCAGGCGCGGGCGCGTAAATTGATGTGGCACCTTGGCCTGCTGCTTTTACAGGTGTGTCATCCGATTTGCTTGGGCTAAATGCCAAACGGGGATAGTCTTTCAGATGCTCAAATAGGTGCTCTGGCTGTAAAAACAGGGCGTCTGGCGGTAAAACGGGTCGTTCGTTATCGCTTTTTAAGAACTGGTAGCGCCCCTTGGTGTCAGCCCAAAAGCGCAACATACTGGCTTCCAAGTCACCATCTGTGACACAAATGGCTTTGGTAGGCAGATATTCAAAAAGTGTCGCCGTTTCATCGAAGAACAACGGTAAGTAATACTCTACGCCTGCAAAGGCAATGCCCGTGCCTATGTCGCGATAGGGCAGGGCACGGGAAGGGTCACCCTCAAATTGTTCGCGAAACTTCGCCCTGAATTGATTGCGGGCGGCCTCATCCATGGGGAACTCACGTCCCGGCAGCAACTGCACTTCCGGTACGGGGTAGAGGCTGCGTTGCGTGTCGACATCAAAGGTCTTGATGGATTCGATTTCATCGTCAAACAGATCTAGTCGATAGGGTAAGACCGACCCCATGGGGAAGAGATCGATCAGGCCGCCACGAATACAGAACTCACCCGGTACGGTCACTTGGGTGACATGGGTGTAGTTCGCTAGGACCAGTTGATCGCGTAAGGCGGCCTCTTTCAATGTGTCTTTTTGTTTGAAAGAAAAGGTGTATGCCGCGAGGAAACTCGGTGGCGCAACCCGATACAGGGCGGTCGTCACGGGAACGGTCAGGACGTCTACTTCGTCTTGAAGTAACGCATGCAGTGTTCTCAGTCGTTCCGAAATGAGGTCTTGATGCGGAGAAAACCCGTCATATGGCAGTGTTTCCCAGTCAGGCAGCATACGCACCCGCAACTCAGGATTAACCAATCCAATTTCATGAGCCAGCCGTTGGGCCTGCAGTGGGTCCGCTGTCAGAATCAGAATCAGCTGTTTGGCCTGTACAGCAAGGTCAGCCAGCATCCAGGCTGCTGCAGAACCGGGCGGATAGGACTGGACCTGCCGTTGCCCTGGTTTTAGGCGAGAAAGTAACGATGAGGCGTCAGGATTTGCGACAATGGGCATGAGAATCTACAACAACTAAAACATAATTATAAAATCCCACGATGACATCTGCTTTCGCAACCCCAAAACCTGCTTATCAATCGTCCAAACCACCAACGGCTGGTCGATTGATTGCGCTCGTGCCTGCAGGTGGGGTTGGTCAGCGTGCCCTTAAGGCGCCTGGCGAAGCCCCCAAGCAATATCGGCCTATTCGTCATCGCCCTATGTTGGCTTGGACTGTTGAAAAATTGTTGGCTGATGCGCGGGTGCAGCATGTGGTGGTCGGGGTTCAGACT
Organism: Orrella sp.; assembly: GCA_046497085.1. Classification (GTDB taxonomy): domain Bacteria; phylum Pseudomonadota; class Gammaproteobacteria; order Burkholderiales; family Burkholderiaceae_B; genus Algicoccus. Next base: position 1,122 of record JAWOGG010000141.1, on the reverse strand, counting down.
GGGGACACAACAGCAGCGGCCTTATTTGAAGGCTGGGATAAGGTCTCTGTCACGTCAACGGCTGGAGCAACCAGGGCACAAACGGTACTGCAAACGCTTGACCAGCCTCTCTTTGCTTCAGAGGATTGGGTGCTGGTCCATGACGCCGCCCGTCCGGGCTTGCCCTTGACGGCCTTGAGCCGACTGATTGATGCTTGCCTGTCGGCCAATCAAGGCGGCCTGCTAGCGCTTAGCGCAACGGATACGGTCAAATTGGCTGATGACCAGCAACCCGTTCAGCAGGTATTGCGCACGCTACCTCGCGAGCAGGTCTGGCTGGCACAAACACCGCAAATGTTTCCTGTTGCGTTGCTGCGCCAGGCCCTACAGGACGCATTGGCTGCCCAGCAGTCCATCACGGACGAAGCCAGTGCGATGGAGTGGCTCGGTTATAAGCCCTTATTAATTCCAGGCTCCTTGAGCAATAGCAAGGTGACCTGGCCTGAGGATTTTGAGTGGATAGAGCAATGGCTATGAGTCAAACGGCAATACGAGTGGGGCAGGGGTTTGATGTACACCAACTGGTGGCTGACAGGCCGTTGATTTTGGGTGGGGTCACCATTCCACACTCAATGGGTTTGTTGGGCCATTCAGATGCCGATGCACTCTTGCATGCCGTCACTGACGCCTTGTTGGGGGCCGCGGGGCTTGGTGACATTGGTCGCCACTTCCCAGACACGGACCCGGCGTTTGCCGGTGCCGATAGTCGGGTATTACTACGAGCCGCTTATGGCAAAGTCTTAGAGGCAGGCTGGCAGGTGGTTAATGTTGATGCCACCATCCACGCCCAAGCCCCTAAAATTGCGCCCCATGTTGCCCAAATGATGGTCAATCTGTCCAGTGACCTACGGGTAACACCAGATGTCATTAACATCAAAGGCAAGACCAATGAATCGCTTGGTTTTATTGGGCGGCAAGAGGGTATTGCCGTTACGACGGTCGTTTTGATTGAACGACTTGCCGGCCAATCAGCGCCAGATCACTGACGCGTTGTGCACGTCGCGCCCGCGGCAAATCCAAACGGGCAATTAACCCGCCGCCCTCGCGTGGCAATAGTCGCAGCCGACCACCTGCAGGACTCAA
>JAWOGG010000136.1:0-13233 GCA_046497085.1 Orrella sp. | reverse complement strand
ATCGCGCGGCACAAATGCCCAAACTGATCGAGATGATAGAAAGTCTATGGGTTCAAGTTGCACCAGTCGTCTCTTTGACCTTGCGTCACGCCACTCGCGGCGTTGTGCAATGGGATGCCTTTGATCATCATGCTCGATTACTAGAGGGATTAACCGCAAAAGATGCCACCCGAGCCCGTCAGGCGGTGATTGCGGATATTCGTGGCACCGGTTCATTCATCCTTAAAACCGGGGTACTCGATGGCTTTGATCTAAACGAAGGACCCATGACGGCCCAGTCATTGCGAGCACCTAGGGTCAGGCGTCTTTAGTGTTGGCGTTGGTATTGAACACCAGCACAAAGCTGATTCGACCCTCATTGACTTCACAAGTCAGTGAGGCGTTAAGCAACAAAGCCAATTCTCTTGCCAAATGCAACCCTAGACCTGACCCTCCTCTAGCCCCAGCGCCCACACCGCGGTGATACTTCTCAAAAATCGCCTTAGGGTCAGGAAACATCATAGAACCTAACGCGTTGCTAACCGTCACCACGGTTTGCTTGGTCGAATTGTCTTTAATGTTTCTCTGCGCGACATCTAGATTGATCGGAGAACCTAATGGCGCATATTTAAGTGCATTGTCCAGCAGGTTGTGAATGATTATTTTGAGTAACTCAGCATCAGTTCGCACAGTGATTACACCGGCCATCGTTATCTGAACACGATGAGGGTCAATCTGATTTAACCGAACGTCCTCAACTAACGTTGCCAAATCCAAGGGTTTGGCAATCGGTTGTAACTTTTGATGCTCAACCTGCAGCGAGAGCCGACACCGATCGATAACTCCGGTAATGGTTTGTACCGAACGGTTGATCCTGTCCCGTTGAGTCTCTGACATTTTCACCATATCAGCGGTTATGCGGATCACGCTGACTGGCGTTTTTAATTCGTGTGTCAACATATCCATGAATCGAGTTTGATCCTCCATTCGACTCTCTTGATCTGACAAGCGCTGTCCATAGCGTTCAAGCTCAATACGTGCGCGCAAACTATCTCTTTGCAAGCGCCTTGACCTGAGAAAGAGGAACACTGTCATGAGAAACGCGATCAACAACCCTTGCAACGTTGTCGCGCCCAAGTACAGCTCGATAGACTCAAACGAACCCAACGTTGGCAGAAGCACGGTCGCAATCAATACCGAAAACAACACATAAATCGTACGCAAAGCCTTTATCCCCGGAAGCGCCTGCCGTCGAGCTGTGAAGGCTAACCACAGAAAGAGCGGTGGCAAACTCAACAACACCAGCGCATTGAGATAAAGGGCCGTTTGGGGGTTACCAAAGTGATAGGTGAGCAATAACAACGGGCCGGCAAGGATGAACAGATCAAGTATTCGCAGGGCAAATTTAGAAGGCTCAAATGGGCTGAAAAGTGTTCGGTGAAACACCAGACTCACAGGCATCACGATCAAAACAAACAATGACAGCGCATAGTCGCCAAGCGCCGAGGAGGGAAATAAGAAAGCCCAATAGCCTGTCACCGAAAGGTTATAAAGAATTTGGGCGCACTGCATGGCGATAAAGCAGCCAACCACTCGTTGTCGATAAAGCACAAAATCAGAAATCGCCCACAGCAGCATCCACAACATGAATCCGTAGTAAACAATTTGCACGCCTTGATCTAAAAGCTCTTGACGCTGGACTTGTGCCCAAGTCATCGCCTCAACATTGAGCAGACTGGTACTCGTGGTGTGAAGGCGGATGTAGTAGGTCGTGGCGTTTTCAGTGTCAATCGGAAACCCTAGAGACACCATCGCTATTGGACGTTGCTGCAACGGCGTGCGATCACCCGTGACCATTTCTTGCCAATCGCTAAGGGAATCGCCTTGGCGCCAGTAAAGCTTTAATTGGTCAAGGTAGGTCGGACGGATCCGCAGCACCAATGGCTCGTTAGACGGTGCTAGTTCAATTTTTAGCCAAGAGACTTTTTCGGTATAGCCTTGCGTCAACACTTGACCAATCGGTGTGAAGCGTTGCTTTGAGACCTCTTGGACTGTCATTTGACCGCTCGGATCAACAAACAGTCCGCGACTCAGGATATGGCTTTCAGCCAGCGCGACACTTGCGAGCGACGTCAGAATGATCAAGCAGCAGAGCTTAAGTAACAAAAAGAGAGGTTTACCGACTATATTTTTCAACCCAGTGCGCCTTGATGTAATGTTGAGGCTACTCAATTCCCAGTGACCCTAGAAGAATTTAACCCGTGTATTCCCAAACAATGCTCTGCATTGTCGCCTATTTAAATGACCCCAAAAATCAAAGCCGTTGGTGCCATTGGTTTGGCACAGATCATTGCAAGCGCCGCGGCACAGTATTTGCCCGCGGTCATTGCTGTGCAAGCCGCCCTAGCCATTGATTTACCCGACATCACTTTATTTGCCGGATTTTCTTTGGCACTCGTGATATCTGCATTGGTGGGTCCCTGGGCCGGTCGACTGGTTGATCGAATTGGTGGTCGACCCGTATTGATGCTGTCTAATATTCTGTTTGCTATTTCTCTCATCATCCTAGGCTTTGCACAAGGACTTTGGAGCTTGATGGCAGCCTATGTCTTTATGGGGCTGGGCTTAGCCACTGGGTTGTTTGAGGTCGCCTTTGCGGCATTGGTGCGCCTATTCGGCAAAGAGGCACGGGGGACCATTACCGGCATTACGCTGATCGCGGGATTCGCCAGTTTGGTTGGGTGGACAGTTTCGGTTTATGTTCAAGCCGAACTCGGCTGGCGTGGCGTGTGTTGGTTTTGGGCGGGCGTGCATCTATTCATTGGTCTACCCTTACATGCACTCGTACCGAGCACGCCCATTATGAGCCATTCGCCCCCTCCAACCCAAAACAAGCAACAACCGGCACATGCCATACCAATCACGCCAAGCCAGCCCTCCAAAACACAAACAAGACAGGCACTAATCAGTAGCATCCTGTTGGCTTATGTTTTTGCCGCCAGTGCTTTTGTTGGCATGGGACTCATGATGCACTTGCCAGGGCTACTAGAGGAGCTTGGGGTCGCCGTTGCACTGGCTTTCACCATAGGTGCGCTAGTCGGTCCCTCTCAGACAATCGGCAGGCTCATAGACTACGTGTTTATGCGCCATATGCACCCGCTTATCGCCACCCGATGGGCTGCACTCTGTCATCCCGTTGCCGCGGTACTCTTGATGTTATTCGCCGCACCCATGGCGTTCCTTTTTGTGGTTTTACATGGCTTAGGTAACGGTATTTTGATCATCGCACGCGGCACCTTACCGCTCGCGATTTTTGGGGCGGGTGGTTACGGTAAGCGCCAAGGCTGGCTGATGATGCCTGCCAAGTTAGCGCAAGCCGCCTCGCCATTCGTTTTTGGGTTGGCCTTAACCGAATGGGGTGCAAATATTCTATGGATGACCTTAGGCTTGGGCCTCACTGTCTTGATTGCACTTTGTTTGATCTCAACCAAGCCGTTTGGCACTGAAGCGACTCAAAATATAAGCAGAGACGGATAAGCGCGCAGAGCAACACCAAACTTAGTTGTCGTGGGGTCTTCAAAGGTAAATGGCTTATCTATTTGCTAAAAGACAGAGTGCTTGCACATACACTCAACCCAAAAAACAAAAACGCCAACTGATGAAGGTTGGCGTTTTGTATGATTTTGTCATTTGGTGGCGCATCAGGGACTCGAACCCCGGACCTGCGGATTATGATTCCGTCGCTCTAACCAACTGAGCTAATGCGCCGATCTGATATATCAGGTGCGTGACTATAGCATTTTTTGTTAATCTCTTCAGACTTTTCTATCAAGGCACCTTTAGCAAATGAGTGAACCCTCCCCTTCCACCATCCGAGTCTGGGACCTTCCCACGAGACTCTTTCATTGGCTGTTCGCGGTATCTGTGATTGGGGCTGTGACCACCGTTAAAGTGGGTGGCGTATGGATGGATTGGCACCTGCCATTTGGCATCATGGCGCTGGTTTTATTGGTATTTCGAATCATTTGGGGCTTTACTGGTTCGCGATATGCCCGCTTTTCGTCTTTCGTTCGAGGTCCCAAGACGGTTTGGGCTTACCTGCGCCAAAAGGAGAGCATCGGGCAGGCTGGTCACAACCCCTTAGGGGGGTGGTCCGTGTTGGCTTTGCTCTTGGTCGTCGGCGTGCAAGCCACAACAGGATTGTTCGCAACAGATGATATTTTGACTTCTGGACCACTCAACAGCTTTGTCTCTTCTGATGCAGCCCGGTTACTAACAAAAATCCACAAATGGAACGAGAACGTCTTATTTGGTCTGGTTGGCCTACATTTGGTTGCGATCGCCATCTATGCCATCCGAGGCAAACACTTAGTGCCCCCCATGGTGACAGGCAATGTAAAAGCCAATGCGGTTGTTTCAAGCACCACAGCGGCCCGAGACGACATAGGCCTGAAGGCTTGGGCTTTGATCCTGATCGTGGCACTCAGTTATGGTGGTTGGTGGCTCAAAGGACTTGGGGACTCGATGGGCATGAGCTTTTGAGGCGTTAAAAACCACAAGCATCTGGACTCATTGGTCCAAGCCCCCTCTAATGTAAAAACGCCGCTGGATTCAATCCCAGCGGCGTTTTGTTTTAATAGACTCAAACTCGCAAAGATTATTCGCGGTAGCTGTCGTGACAAGCTTTGCAACTAGAGCCCGTATCGACAAACGCTGCTCTGAGCCTATCGAGATTGCCTTCGTCAGCTGCAGCTGTCAGGGCTGGAAGTGTCGCCAAGAATTTCTCTTGTGCGGCTTTAAATCCTTCCGGATCCGACCAGATATCATCAGATGCATCACCTCCCTCTGTGCCAGGTCCAAACGCACTCCATGGCAATGTAGCCAGTACGTTAAGCACGGCCACTTGTGAAGCAACCTCCTCTTTTTCGTAGGGCACTTGGCCTTTTACGACGGGTTGCAAAGCACCGAAGTGCGCCTTCATGATGTGAAACACGGCACTACGGTATTCAACCGCATCCTCTACGTTGTCTAACGAATGGGCTGATGCAGTATTCGCAACAAATGGGGTCATCGCCACAAATAGCGCCGAAGCGAGAAATGATCTTTTCATAATGAGCTCCTAACAAACAGAAGTGGCCCAGTTGCCAATCCTAAAAATACGTTACGCTGACAATATAACCGCTCAAGGTTGCTTGGCAAGTGCAACCGCAGAACCCAAATACGTTCTCGGTGTCATTGCCAACAATCGCTGTTTGTCGGCCGCAGGCAAGTCGAGCCCTTCTATAAAGTCCCTCAGCGCCTCTTTGGTAATACCTTTACCGCGCGTTAAAGCCTTTAACTGTTCGTAAGGCTGTGGCAAGCCATAGCGACGCATCACCGTTTGGACCGGTTCAGCAAGCACTTCCCAGCACTGGTCCAAATCGGCGTCAATAGCAGCCGCATTAACCTCTAGCTTGTCCAGTCCCCGGGCACATGCGTCATAAGCCACTAAGCAATAACCAAACGCCACACCCACGTTACGTAGCACCGTTGAATCCGTTAAGTCACGTTGCCAACGCGAAATCGGAAGCTTTTCTGAAAGGTGACGCAACAACGCATTAGCCAAGCCGAGATTGCCCTCGGAATTTTCAAAGTCAATGGGATTGACCTTATGTGGCATCGTTGAAGAACCAACCTCGCCCTCTCTCAAGCGCTGCTTGAAGTAACCCAAGGATATGTAACCCCAAATATCCCGGTTTAGATCCAACAACACGGTGTTGGTGCGAGCAATGGCATCAAAAAGCGCGGCCATCCAATCGTGAGGCTCAATCTGAATGGTGTGAGTGTTTTGTGTCAATCCAAGTTGAGCCAAAACTTTAGCGCTGAATTGTGCCCAATCGACATCGGGATAGGCGCTCAGATGGGCACTGTAGTTGCCCGTGGCCCCGTTAAGCTTGGCCAAGGGTTTGACCGCCTGAATGGCCTCAATACAACCCGCCAAACGATGACTCACATTGGCGAACTCCTTACCCAAGGTCGTGGGTGTTGCGGGTTGGCCATGGGTACGTGACAGCATGGGTTGACTGGCTTGTGTTCGTGCCAATTGACGCAACTGTTCTAGCAGTGCGGTCAACGCTGGCACTAAAGCTTGCTCTCGGGCGCGCGTAAACATCAATGCGTGCGCCGTGTTGTTAATGTCCTCTGATGTGCAAGCAAAATGAATGAATTCAGCAGCTTGCGCTAGTGACGGTTCGTCTTGCACTTTTTCTTTTAACCAATACTCAACTGCTTTCACGTCGTGATTTGTGGTCTTTTCAATTTCCTTGATGCGCGCCGCATCTTCAGTTGTGAAGTCATTCACCAGACTCGTCAACAATTTCTCGGCTGTATCTGTAAACGGTGCCACTTCGGGCAAATCAGCTTGAGAAAGCCCTCGCAACCAGGCCACCTCTACTTCAACCCGATGAGCCATAAATCCTGCTTCAGACAACAAGGGTCGCAGTGATTCACATCGATTTGCGTAGCGACCATCGAGCGGCGATAGCGCGGTTAAAGCGCTTAAAACAGAATTATTAGGCATGAGTGTTGGTAAAAAAACGACAGTTTCGAAGGGTTTCAGTTTAACATTCGCCCGTTCAAACCCCGACGTGATGTGCAGCGATAAACTCGTCTTAACGCGTCGTGATAAGCGACACCCTTTTTATTATTGAGGTAATGGTAATCAACATGAAACTCATAGGTTCACCGACTAGTCCTTACGTGCGTAAGGTTCGTATCGTCTTTGCTGAAAAGAAGCTCGACTACCAATTCGATATTGAAAACGTTTGGGAAGCAGACACCAAGATTCAATCCTTTAACCCTATTGGTAAGGTTCCCTGCTTATTGGTAGAAGACGACGACGCACTGTACGACTCACGCGTTATCGTCGAATACCTCGACACACTATCGCCCGTTAGTCGGTTAATCCCTCAAGCGGGACGCGAGCGTACCGATGTGAAATGTTGGGAAGCCCTAGCCGATGGTTTATTAGACGCAGCAGTCACCATCGTCAAAGAAAAACAACGACCCACTGAACAAATCAGTCATGACTGGATTAACCGACAGTTCGGTAAGATCAAGGCGGCGCTGGTTGCGATGAGCAAGGGTCTGGGCGATAAGTCATTTTGCGCTGGTGCGAATTACTCACTGGCAGATGTTGCGGTGGGCTGCGCATTGGGATATCTGGATTTTCGGTTTGCAGACATCGACTGGCGCACTGACCATCCAAATCTGGCAAGTTTCTACACCAAAGTGGCAGCGAGACAATCTTTTGTCGAAACGCAGCCGCCAGCCGCTTAAGCCGACGCTCTCGGCACGTCACCCTAAGACGGGTGGTGGCACCTTAAGCAATGATGCCACCACCCAAACAAACATCCCCGTCGTATAGAACCGCTGACTGCCCAGGTGTGACAGCCCACTGTGGCTGAACAAAACGCAATTGCATCTCGTTGTCAGTACAGTGCGACAGTTTTGCTTGCGCATCCTGCTGCCGATAACGGGCTTTAACGCCATAGATCTGCGTCTCGAGCGGGGACTGGCCCGCCACCCAGCTAAGCTGAAGCGCTGTCAAACGATCCTGTAGGAGCCACGGATGATCGTGCTCTGGCACGACATATAAGGTGTTAGCTGACACGTCTTTCTTTGCCACATACCAAATGGGCCCCGAGCCGTCGGTCTGTTGGTAACGGCGAACCCCACCGATACCTAAGCCCTTTCTTTGCCCCAAGGTATAAAAGGACAAGCCGTGATGAGTGCCTACTTGCTCGCCGTTAGGGGTTTTGATGGGACCTGGATCGCTGGGCAAATAACGGTTCAAAAACTCGCGAAACGGGCGTTCTCCGATAAAACAAATCCCCGTTGAGTCTTTTTTAGCGGCGTTAGGTAACCCAATTTCGGCCGCAATCTTACGCACCTGTGTTTTAGGCAGTTCCCCGAGCGGGAAACAACTGTGGGAGAGTTGCGCTTGAGTCAGACGATGCAAAAAGTAGCTCTGGTCTTTCGAAGCATCCAACCCTTTGAGTAACTCGAATCGCTTGGGATCGGAAGCACTTGGTCTGACCCGAGCATAGTGACCGGTTGCAATCAACTCCGCACCTAACCCCATGGCATGATCTAAAAATGCTTTGAACTTGATCTCAGCATTGCACAGCACATCAGGGTTGGGCGTCCGACCTGCCGAATACTCGCGTAAAAACTCTGCGAACACCCTATCCTTGTATTGCTCAGCAAAATTCACAGCCTCAATATCTACACCAATTAAATCTGCAACACTCACGGCATCTAACCAGTCTTGGCGAGTCGAGCAGTATTCGCTGTCGTCGTCATCCTCCCAGTTCTTCATGAACAACCCAACCACATGATAGCCTTGCTGCTTTAGTAACCACGCAGTGACCGACGAGTCAACACCGCCTGACATGCCGACAACTACCCGTTGACCTTGACTTGGATTTAATGGTTTCATGCCTAGAATTGTACGGTGCTAGTGTATAAACGTATTTAATAAAAACTTAAACCACCCATCCTGAGGGGGCCAACCGATGCAAATCGGCATTCCGAAAGAGACGTTAGACGGGGAAACTCGGGTAGCAGCGACACCAGAGACCGTTAAAAAATTAGCAGCAGCAGGGCATAAGGTCGTCATTGAACACGACGCAGGTCTTGCCGCCAGATTTACCAATGACGCCTACGAGACAGCAGGCGCGACCTTAGGCAGCAGCGCCGAGGCTTTGGGCGCTCAATTAGTATTAAAAGTGCGAGCCCCATCTGAGTCTGAGCTGTCAAACATGTCCAGCGGCACTGTCGTCGTTGGCATGCTCGATCCATTTAACGCCGACGGCATTCAAGCCATGGCAACAGCGGGTCTGACAGCCTTTGCCTTAGAGGCGGCGCCACGCATCACTCGCGCTCAAAGTCTAGACGTCTTATCCTCACAAGCCAATTTGGCTGGATATAAGGCAGTTCTGCTGGCCGCCCATCACTATGGCCGGCTGTTTCCCATGATGATGACCGCAGCGGGCACCTTGAAAGCTGCTAGAGCCGTTGTTTTAGGCGCTGGTGTGGCTGGTTTACAGGCCATTGCCACGGCCAAACGACTAGGCGCCGTGGTTGAGGCTTCCGACGTCAGGCCAGCGGCTAAAGAGCAAATCGAATCTTTGGGCGCTAAATTCATTGATGTGCCTTTTGAAACCGACGAAGAACGCGAAATCGCCCAAGGTGTCGGAGGCTACGCCAGATCTATGCCTCCCGCCTGGATGGCACGGCAGTCTGAGCTGGTCGCCAAACGCTGCGCACAGGCCGATATCGTCATTACCACTGCGTTGATTCCTGGTCGACCAGCACCTCACTTGATCAGCGCCGAAACGGTGCACGCCATGAAACCCGGCAGCGTGATTGTTGACCTAGCGGTCGAGCGCGGCGGTAACTGCCCATTGTCGCAACTTGATCAAACCGTCGAAGTCAATGGTGTGATTCTGGTGGGATTGACTAACCTGCCGGGTATGGTTCCCACTGACGCCTCAGCTCTGTACGCGCGCAACTTACTAGACTTTCTCAAGCTAATAACTGAAGGTGAGAGCTTAGCCATTGATCGTGACGACGAAATCGTACAAGCCTGCTTGCTTTGTGAAAGTGGTCAAGTCTTAAGGAAAAGCTAAAAATGGAATCTATCGATCCAACCATCATTAACCTCATTATTTTTGTGCTTGCGGTCTACGTTGGCTACCACGTCGTCTGGAATGTAACCCCTGCCCTGCATACACCTTTGATGGCGGTAACCAACGCCATCTCTGCCATCGTCATTGTGGGTGCGATGTTGGCTGCTGCCCTTACCGAGGGGTATTTGGCTCGCGGCATGGGCGTGTTTGCGGTTGCACTGGCTGCAGTCAATGTGTTCGGCGGCTTTTTAGTGACTCGGCGCATGCTTGAGATGTTCAAAAAGAAGCAGAAAGCCATCAAAAAAGATGGAGAGGCCGCATGATTTCAATGAATATTGTCACGCTTTTCTATCTGATTGCTTCCGTTTGTTTTATTCAGGCACTCAAAGGCCTCACCCATCCCACGACCTCTCGCATGGGTAACATTTTTGGGATGGTAGGTATGGCTATTGCCATCCTCACTACTGGCGTCTTGATCGTGAGCTTGGCTCGCGAAGGTTCAGCCACGACAGGCCTGGCATGGGTGATTTTTGGTTTAGTGATAGGCGGCTCGGTTGGCACTATCATGGCCAAACGAGTAGAGATGACCAAAATGCCAGAGCTCGTGGCATTCATGCACAGCATGATCGGCCTCTCAGCCGTTGCGATTGCCGTGGCCATTGTTGCCGAAGCATCGGCCTTTGGCATCGCCGAGCCAGGAGACCCCATTCCATTAGGTAACCGACTCGAGCTCTTTATCGGCACGTTCGTCGGAGCGATTACGTTTTCTGGATCAGTCATCGCCTTTGGCAAACTGTCTGGCAGATACAAGTTTCGCCTGTTCCAAGGTGCTCCTGTATCTTTTGCAGGCCAACACCAACTCAACTTGGTACTAGCCCTACTGATGGTAGCCAGTGGTATCTGGTTTATGTTGACCCAGGACTGGACACCATTTGTCATCATGACGCTGATTGCCTTTACGTTAGGGGTTTTGATAATCATCCCAATCGGCGGGGCCGACATGCCTGTTGTGGTGTCTATGCTTAACAGTTATTCAGGCTGGGCTGCAGCAGGTATTGGCTTTTCACTGAACAATTCGATGCTGATCATTGCCGGCTCATTGGTGGGATCGTCGGGCGCCATTCTTTCCTACATCATGTGCAAGGCCATGAATCGCTCGTTCTTTAACGTAATTTTGGGTGGATTTGGTGGTGCGACGGATGACGGTCAAGGCGCCGTTGACCAGGGTGCGCGCAGTGTTCGCTCAGGCAGTCCAGACGATGCGGCCTTTTTGTTGGGTAATGCTGAAACGGTCACCATCGTACCGGGCTACGGTCTAGCTGTGGCTCGCGCGCAGCATGCACTCAAAGAATTGGCTGAGAAGCTGACTGAAAGTGGTGTCACTGTGAAATATGCCATTCATCCTGTTGCCGGACGCATGCCAGGTCACATGAACGTACTGTTGGCTGAGGCTGAGGTGCCTTACGATCAGGTCTTTGAGATGGACGACATCAACAGCGAGTTCTCTCAAACCGATGTGGTTTTGGTTTTAGGCGCCAACGACGTAGTCAACCCCTCGGCAAAGAATGATCCAAAATCACCCATCGCCGGGATGCCTATTCTTGAGGCCTACAAAGCCAAAACAGTCATCGTCAACAAACGCTCAATGGCGGCCGGCTATGCCGGCTTAGACAATGAGCTGTTCTATATGGACAAGACGATGATGGTCTTTGGCGACGCTAAAAAAGTGTTGGAAGATATGGTCAAAGCGGTGGAGTAGATCTCACCATCAGGCCTTTGCTTCAAAGGGCCTGATCCACGACCTCTATCCAGTGTTTGACAGGCGTCTGCGTACCCGATTGCAAATGACCGATACAACCGATGTTCGAGGAGACGATCACCTCAGGCTTGGCCTGATCGAGATGGCCAAGCTTGCGATCTCTAAGCGCTGTTGAAATCTCAGGTTGTAGTACCGAGTAAGCGCCTGCTGAGCCGCAACACAAATGGGTCTCTTCGAACGGTTGTGGATCAAGACCCAATGCGTTTAGTAACGTCTCGCTCACTGGTCGCAATCCCTGCCAATGCTGCAATGTGCAAGGCGGATGGAACACTACCCGTCCAGGCAAACGATCCGTGTTAAGTTTAGCTCGCAAGTCTTGCGCCATGGGCGCTAGCAGTTCAGCAATGTCTTTGACGTGCTCACTAACCACCTTGGCTTTGTCTGCATAAATGGGATCTAGGCGTAAATGATGGCCATATTCTTTGACCATCGCACCGCACCCCGATGCGTTCATCACAATAGCCTCAACCGCCCCACTATTGATCAATGGCCACCACGCGTCAATGTTTGCTCGCATTTGACTACGCGCTTGCTCTTGAGCATCTAAGTGAAAATTCAATGCCCCACAGCAACCAGACTCACTGGCCACCTGAGTCCCAATGCCCACCTTGTCGAGTACTCTCATCGTCGCGACATCAATATTGGGCATCATGCCTGGCTGCACACAGCCATTAAGCATCAGCACTTGCCTGGCATGGTGAGTGGTTGACACAGGTCGTTGACCTGGCGTTTGTCTGGCCACTACTTTTTTCTGCAGCGTTGCAGGAAGCCATTCGCGCACCATCTGACCTAGACGATAGGCCGGTGCAAACCACGCCGCATTCATGGTGACCCGCAAAGCCTGTCTCTTTAACGTCTCGGCTCGGGGTCGTTCGATCTGCTGATCAACCATTTGCCGACCAATGTCGATTAACTTGCCGTACTCCACACCCGACGGACACGTGGTCTCACAATTGCGGCAAGTCAGGCACCGGTCAAGGTGCGTCTGAGTTGTTTTGGTGACGGCTTTACCCTCAAGCATTTCCTTGATTAGATAAATACGTCCACGTGGACTGTCGAGCTCATCGCCTAGAATTTGATAGGTCGGACAAGTGGCGGTACAAAATCCGCAATGGACACATTTCCTGAGAATTTCATCGGCTTCCTTACCCAATGCGGTGTCGCGAACTGACTCTGACAACTTTGTCTGCATGGACTACGTCCCCTAAATGCCTGCCACTAACCGGCCTGAATTGAAAATAGACTTGGGATCAAACTCTTGTTTAAGTCGTTTAACCACTGATAATGCTGTCGGGCTCATTGGCTGGAACACGCCATTAGTTGGCACGCTCTGCTGATCCTGCCACCGAAATAGTGTGGCGTGCCCGCCAACCGCCAGCGCCTTGTCACGAAGCTCAACGGGATCGCGGTCAGTCTGCAACCAGCGCACTTCCCCACCGAGGTCAAAGGCGGTTTTACCCATTGACAATGCGGGGGTTCGCGGTTTCACCGCCAAGCGCCACAACGGTTGCTTTGAAAAAAACGTCGCCGTTTGGTCCCTAAATGATGTCCACCAACCATGAGCCGCGTCAGGTTCCATGAGCTCTCCACCCATGGCTTCACTTGCCTGTTTGACAGCCGATTGCGCACCACAGAGTCGCACAGCCAACTGACCGCCATCACCAGACACTGAAGGTAACCACGCGGCCGCTTTGACCGGCCAGGTTTTGGCGCGTAAACCCTCGCAGAAGGAAAGCGCCTGTTGCTCATCGAACTCAAAACATC
>JAWOGG010000090.1:0-5335 GCA_046497085.1 Orrella sp. | reverse complement strand
TAGGCCCCAACGGAGCTGGCAAATCCTCTCTGATCTCGGTATTAGCGGGGCAATTGGCACCCACTTGTGGTGAAGTCAGCCTAGACGGACAAATGCTTTCTGCTTTTGATGCTCACGACTTAGCCGTTGTGCGTGCAGTGATGGCGCAACAAGTGCCTAGCGACTTTCATTTGACGGTTGAGCAAGTGATTGATTTGGGTCTTTATGCGTTTCCAGAGTTGACCACTCAAGAGCGAGAAGACCTTCGATTTCGAGCCGCTGAGATCGCTGGGGTGTCGGCATGGCTATCCCATTCGATGACAAGGCATTCAATGGGTCAGCAGCAACGAGTGCATTTTGCGCGCGCGCTAGTGCAGTTACTTGGGGCACAGAGGCGGAATGCTGGATGGCTACTGTTAGATGAGCCAACGGCGAGTCAAGACCCGTTACACCAACAACGACTACTAGCTAGTTGCCATGACTTGACCGCGTCACAAAAGGTGGGGGTTGTGGTGGCACTACATGATCTAACGCTTGCTGCTCAGTGGTGCGACCGACTGGTTGTGATGTGCGAGGGACTCTTAATAGCTCAGGGGTCAACCCAAGAAGTTCTCACAGAAGCAACGATTCAGCGTGCCTTTGGTGATGAGTTACATGCGCTTGTGATTAAAAAGCCTGCTGCAGGGGTTGTGATCTCCAGAAAAATGAATGATAATGGATCTCATTCAGGGCGCGCGTGACAGTGTGATTGCCTGACAGTTGCATATTATTGAGTGAGCAGACGACGCTTGAGCCTTGATTTACAAAGGCTTTTTAGCGTTTCGACAGCATATACACCGTGCGTGTGTTTTTGGTGATTGTCCCTGCCTATCGCTTCCGTAGTTAAAAAGAATTTTTATTAAACACGGTCAGCGCCTACACTCTCATCAGAGTTACGGGGAACCCATCGATTGGATTGCTTGGTAACTCAGATTTCTTCCAACGTTAGGAGGTATTATGCAACTCAAAGGTTCCAAGACCGAAGACTGTCTGAAAGAGGCATTCGCCGGCGAATCACAGGCTAACCGTCGTTATTTGTACTTCGCGAACAAAGCTGACATCGAAGGCCAAAATGATGTCGCATCATTGTTCCGCTCGACAGCAGAAGGCGAAACAGGTCACGCCCACGGCCACCTCGAGTTCCTCGAAGCCTCAGGTGACCCAGCGACAGGTTTGCCAATCGGCGGCACACGTGAAAACTTGACAGCCGCAGTGGCTGGCGAGACCCACGAGTACACCGATATGTATCCAGGTATGGCCAAAACCGCTCGTGAAGAAGGTTTTGAAGAGATCGCTGATTGGTTTGAGACATTGGCAAAAGCCGAGCGCTCACACGCCAATCGCTTTCAGAAGG
Organism: Orrella sp.; assembly: GCA_046497085.1. Lineage (GTDB taxonomy): Bacteria > Pseudomonadota > Gammaproteobacteria > Burkholderiales > Burkholderiaceae_B > Algicoccus. Next base: position 3,963 of record JAWOGG010000090.1, on the reverse strand, counting down.
CCCTCGACGCAGTGGTCGACTAAGCAGTTTGTACTAACCGGCTGAAACAGCCGGCCAAGTGCCCCCTGCCTGATGGCTCGGGGCACTTCACGCTCTAACGCGTTTGTTTCACTCCGACTCAAAAAACACCCCAAAAAGGACGCGGCACATGTCAACACGCGAAGGCAACCTCGAAGCGCCTACCCGGCACCCCCTCGACTGGCACAACCCAGATTTTTACGATGAAGCCAAGCTCAATGAAGAATTAGAGCGCGCATTTGATATCTGCCATGGCTGCCGACGCTGCGTTTCATTGTGCGGATCCTTTCCAGCACTGTTTGATTTGGTTGATGAGACTGAAGACGGCGAAGTGCACGGCATCGACAAAGCCGACTACGGCAAAGTTGTTGACCAGTGCTACCTGTGTGACGTCTGTTACATGACCAAGTGCCCTTACGTGCCACCTCACCCATGGAATCTGGACTTTCCGCACTTGATGCTGCGAGCCAAAGCCGTCAAGTTCAAGAAAGGCGAGACGACTTTCCGTGACAAGTTGCTGTCATCAACCGACACCATGGGTAAGTTTGCCGGTATTCCGATCGTCACTGAGTCTGTCAATGCTGTCAACAAAACCAAAGCCATGCGATCGGTGATGGAGTCCACCCTAGGTGTTGATAAAAAAGCCTGGATTCCTGAGTACGCAAAAAAGACATTCCCGCAGATTGCTGAGAAATCTGCCGCTTGGCCCGTACGTGACGGTGCGCGCACTCAAGGCAAAGTGGCAATCTTCTCTACTTGCTACATCAATTACAACGAGCCAGGCATCGGTCAAGACTTGATTGCCATCTTGAATCACAATGAGATTCCGTACGTATTGGTAGAAAAAGAAGCTTGCTGTGGCATGCCCAAGTTGGAGCTCGGCGACTTAGAGTCAGTTGCTGCCAACAAAGAAAAAAATATGCCAAAGCTCGCTAAGCTTGCAAAGGAAGGCTATGCCATCCTGACACCAATTCCATCCTGTACGCTGATGTTCAAACAGGAACTGCCTTTGATGTTCCCTGAGTGTGAAGACACCCAAGCGGTCAAAGCGGCCATGTGGGATCCATTCGAGTACATCATTGCACGTAACAAAGAAGGTTTACTGAACGTCGACTTTAAAGAAGAGTTGGGTCATGTGAGCTATCACGTGCCATGTCACTCACGTGTCCAGAATGTCGGTAAGAAAACAGCCGAAACCTTGAACTTGGTTCCTGGCACTCAGGTAAATGTCGTGGAACGCTGTTCTGGACACTCCGGCACATGGGGTGTTAAGAAGGAATACCACAAAATGTCCATGAAAATCGGCAAGCCAGTCTTTAAGGCAATGGCAAACAAAGAGCCGGATTACATCAGCTCTGATTGCCAGCTCGCTGGTCATCACATTGCACAGGGTTTGCGCGAAAATGGTTTGCCAGAGACGCAAATGGCACACCCACTGACGCTGATTGTGAAAGCTTACGGACTGTAGTCCAGGTTCCTTATTGAAAATATATTCATTGGATTCAAAGAGGTATCGATATGACAAAAATCAAGCGTGAAAGCCTCCTTACACTCGAGGCATACCACAAGGCTCGCCCCGAAATGCGCAAGCAAGCCATGCAAGAACGGCGTACCCGCTCAGTTCATTTGGGTGATCACCTGGTGATCATCTTTGAAAACGAACTGCTCATGCGTTATCAGATCCAAGAAATGCTGCGTGTAGAGAAGGTGTTTGAAGAAAGCGGCATCATGGACGAAATTGAAGCTTACGAGCCACTGGTTCCTGATGGTTCGAACTTCAAAGCCACCATGCAAATCGAATACACCAATGAAGCGGAGCGCAAAATTGCACTCGGTAAATTATTGGGTATCGAGGACAAGATCTTCGTGCAAGTTGAAGGCCAACCGCGTGTTTATGCCATCGCAGACGAGGATTTGGATCGTTCAACTGATGTAAAGACGTCGTCAGTGCACTTCTTACGCTTTGAGTTGAATGAAGAGATGAAGAAGTCTCTTAAAAGCGGTGCGCAGATGATGGTCGGTTGCGACCACAAAGAGTACCCCATGCACGTTGATACATTGCCTGATGCCACCTTGGCGTCGCTGGTAAGCGATCTAACTTAAACAGTACGTTGTGACAACCAAGCGGCGCCACGAACGCCGCTTGAGTCACCGTGAAGAGCTCGAACAATCTTGGTTCTAACCGAATCACTAAACACATGAGCGGTTAGCTTTGCGGTAATGCTCTCACACAAACCCGTCACGTTACTTACCCCTCCCCCGAGCACGATGACCTCCGGATCAATTAAGTTGATCACTGTGGCTAGCGATGCCGCTAGTTGCGAGGTATACACATCCCAAACGTGCAGAGCCAATGCATCTCCAGATTGCGCAAGCTGGCAGATTAGATCTGCCGTTGCCCCATTTGTCCCATTTGCCCCATTTGTGGCTTTATTATCGGCGTTCATTTCTTCGTACGTGCGACTCAATCCAGGGCCAGACAAGTAAGTTTCAATGCAGTCGGTCAGACCGCAGTAACACTGTCGACCCGGCGCTATCGTTGTCATTGCCTTATCACTGCAGACCCGCCGCGGCAGGGGATTGTGCCCCCATTCGCCAGAGATGTGATGCAAGCCCCTGATTAAACCGTCACGCAAGTAAAGGCCACCACCTACACCGGTACCGAGGATGACGCCAAACACTGAATGAGCACCACGACCGGCACCGTCTACAGACTCTGAGAGGGTAAAACAGTTGGCGTCATTTTCTATGTAAACCGGTATTCGCAGGCGTTGTGCCAAATCCGCCTTAAGAGGCTTGCCAATCAAGCAGGTTGTGTTGGCATTTTTAATAAGGCCTGTGCTAGGTATTGGTGCACCAGGTGCACCTACGCCTAGAGACAAAGCTGGACCAACTTGTGACTCGGCATATCTCAGCAAGTCAACAATGTTGTCTAAGACAGCAGCGTAGTCCGGAGCAGGGGTTGGTCGACGTTCTCTAAGCAACGTTTCGCCTTGCCCATTCAGCACGACCACCTCGGTTTTTGTGCCTCCTAAATCAATGCCGAACTGTCTCGAATGTGGTTGGGGGCGGCAGTCATCAGATGTTGTCGACATGACCGCGCTGCCAGTGAGTAACCAGTTCAAAGCGCTCAGGAATATAAAAGTTACGCGAAGCGCTCATCACATAACCCGTGGTATCCAAATAGATTCGTGTCATTTTTAAGGTCGGTATGCTCGCGGAAACTCCAAGCTCACGCGCGGCTGAAGAAGGGATCTTGGCTGCTTCTATACGCTGTATGACAGAGTCAACGGGGATGCCAAACAGATCAGCGTGCAAGTTAAAAATACTGGCGTGATTGCCTTTTAGTTTTTTGGCGATGTCGGCGTATTCAGGACGCAAATACACTTGAGTGTAAGAAATCGGTTCTTTTTTCTTAACCAAATGACGATAGGCATGCAACATCTGCCAAGTAGAGCCAGCTTCCACACCGAGGGGTTTGGCCAGCGCTTTATTGAAGACCACCGTCTCTTGCCCAAACACCGCCAAACGAGTGCTGCGGGTGTAATCCATCAATTCTTTCAACGACCCTAAAGCTGCAACGTAAGGCTTATCAATGTCGGGTTCATTAGCGGTCACGATCGTACCGGTACTGGGACGCCTACGGATGAATCCACTATCGACCAAGCGCCTAGTCGCCTCTCTAACGGTATGGCGACTGACTTTGTATTGAACCGCGATTTGTTCTTCGGTTGGGAAATGACTACCGACCGGATATTTGCCTGCTTGGATATCTTGTAATAAGCAGTCATGCAGCCAGAGATAACGGGGGCCAGAGGATTGTTGTGGGTGTTTTGCCGCTGTCATTTTGAGTAACTAGATGTGTTGGCGAGGTGTCTGAACATAGTGGTTTATACGGATAAACAAGGGGCTTGCCAACCCCTGCTTTGTACGTACAATGAAAAA
>JAWOGG010000087.1:0-7273 GCA_046497085.1 Orrella sp. | reverse complement strand
TGAAGAAGTCAACGAGCGTCATCGTCACCGCTATGAAGTGAATAATGTCTACGTACCCCGATTGGAATCAGCGGGGCTAGTGATCAGTGCGCGAACGCCCACTGAGAACTTACCGGAAATCATGGAGTTGCCTGACCATCCTTGGTTTATGGGCGTGCAGTTTCACCCTGAATTCACATCCACCCCTCGTGACGGTCATCCGCTTTTTACCGGGTTTATCCGTGCAGCGCTCGCGCAGCAAGAGCGTCGCACGGGCTCTGCAGCCGCTGAGGTGGTGCAATGAGGTTAGCCGGCTTCGAAGTGGGAGAGAGCCAGCCTTTTTTCTTGATCGCCGGTCCTTGTGCCATTGAGTCACGAGAAATGGCTTTTGAGACGGCGGGCAAGCTCAAAGAAATCACATCAGCTTTGGGCATCCCCTTCATTTACAAAAGCTCTTTCGACAAAGCCAATCGCAGTTCTAGCCGCTCATTTCGTGGTCTAGGTATGGATCAGGGTCTGCAAATCTTGGCCGATGTCAGAGAGCAGATAGGTGTTCCTGTCTTAACGGATGTGCACGATATCGGTCAGATAGCACCGGTGGCTGCAGTCGTTGATGTCTTGCAGACACCCGCCTTTTTGTGTCGGCAGACCGACTTTATCCAAGCGTGCGCTTTGAGTGGCAAACCGGTCAATATTAAGAAAGGTCAGTTTTTAGCCCCGCAAGACATGCAGCAAGTCGTCAATAAGGCGCGCGAAGCGGCACAAGACGCTGGCGTGACCGCAGACATCATGGTTTGTGAGCGTGGCGTCTCGTTTGGTTATCAAAACCTGGTTTCAGACATGCGCTCACTGTCAATCATGAGGGGTACGGGTTGCCCTGTGGTGTTTGATGCAACCCATTCGGTTCAGTTGCCAGGCGGACAAGGCAGCTCTTCAGGTGGGCAACGGGAATTCGTACCGGTCTTGGCTCGTGCAGCAATGGCTGTTGGCGTGGCAGGCATTTTTATGGAAACGCATCCAGATCCTGCAAAAGCGCTTTCCGATGGACCCAATGCGGTACCGTTAGATAAGATGGCAGCGTTGCTCGCCACGTTAGTCAAACTAGATCAGGTGGCCAAGTCTGCCGGTTATTTGGAAGATTCTTTTTAAGTCTGGACGTTTTTTAGGAAATTATGATGAGTGCAATCGTTGACATTATTGGCCGTGAAATCCTCGACTCGCGAGGCAATCCAACCGTGGAATGCGACGTGTTGCTTGAGTCAGGGGCGATGGGCCGGGCGTCTGTTCCGTCTGGTGCTTCAACCGGTGAGCGTGAGGCGATTGAGCTGCGAGATGGGGATAAGTCCCGTTACCTCGGCAAGGGTGTGCTGCGTGCAGTGGAGAATGTCAACACTGAGATCTCGGAAGCCATCATGGGCTTAGATGCCCAAGAGCAGACTTTTATCGACCGCACGTTAATCGAGCTCGATGGAACAGAAAGCAAAGAGCGTCTGGGTGCGAATGCCATTTTAGCGGTCAGCATGGCCGTTGCCCGCGCAGCCGCGGAGGAGTCTGGGCTTTCACTGTATCGATATTTTGGTGGCAGTGGCCCGATGAGCATGCCGGTGCCCATGATGAACGTGATCAATGGCGGCGCTCATGCCAACAACTCTCTGGATTTACAAGAGTTCATGATTCTGCCGCTCGGTGCAACCTCGTTTCGTGAGGCCATGCGCATGGGGGCGGAGACGTTTCATGCATTGAAAAAACTGATTAACGACCAAGGCATGTCTACTGCCGTTGGCGATGAGGGTGGATTTGCCCCTAACGTTGCCAATCACGAAGCGGCCATTGAGTTGATCCTGCTTGCCATTCAAAACGCAGGCTACGAGCCAGGTACGCAAATTGCGCTTGGCCTTGACTGTGCCGCATCCGAGTTCTATCGCGACGGTCAATATCACTTGAAAGGTGAGGGTAACTTGTCTCTCTCATCTGAAGAGTTTGCCAATCTGCTGTCAACTTGGTGTGACAAATACCCGATCATTTCGATTGAAGACGGTATGTCTGAAAACGATTGGGATGGCTGGAAGATCTTGACAGAAAAACTCGGCAAAAAAGTGCAACTGGTGGGTGACGACTTGTTTGTGACCAATACAAAAATTTTGAAGCAAGGCATCGATCAACACATCGGCAATTCGATCCTGATCAAAATAAATCAGATCGGCACGCTGACCGAGACATTCGCGGCGATCGAAATGGCCAAGCGCGCCGGCTACACCGCTGTGGTTTCTCACCGCTCGGGTGAAACTGAGGACGCCACCATCGCTGACATTGCCGTGGCAACAAACGCGATGCAAATCAAGACAGGCTCGATGTCACGCTCAGACCGAATGGCTAAATACAATCAGTTGTTGCGTATTGAAGAAGAGTTGGCCGAAGTGGCCACTTACCCCGGGCGTGACGCCTTTTACAATCTGCGTTGATTGGATAGCGGATGCGGTTGATCTTCGTTACCTTATTGGCTTTGTTTGCGCTCATCCAGTATCCCCTCTGGTTTGGGCAGGGCGGCTGGTTGGCGGTCTGGGAGTTCCAAGAAAAGGTCACCAAGCAGCGCGCCGCTAACGAGGGTTTAAGACAACGCAATCTAGCCATGGAAGCCGAAGTCGAGGATTTGCGTAGCGGTACTGAAGCAGTGGAAGAACGGGCCCGTACAGATCTTGGTCTTTTGCAAGATGAGGAAGTCTACGTTCAAATTTTGCCCGCGGATGCTGATAAACCCAAGTAGCACCTCAGATTAGCGTACCCCAACACAAGCACACCACCTATGGCACTGTCTGTTCTAGGCAAGCTCTCGTGTTTTCACGTCGATGACTTTGCATGACCGCCTGATGTGTTGTTTGGATCTTGATCGCGGGCAGCATCATACCTACCCAAGGTGAGCGCGGTTTGCGATGTAAAGACACTTGGACATTCAAACGGTTTGCCTCTGAAATGTCTCGACGTGACCACGGTCCTTTCCCTCCAGGCCAGCCCTTGGCCACAAACTGCCGGTGTTGTTGCGCCACGTGGTCATGGCGTATGACGTTAAAGCCGATTTGCTGACTAAGCCTTTGATCTTTAAAGTCTCGCATGAGATCCCAGACTGGATCAGTGACGCAAACGTCTAACGCACCCGTCATGTCTTTTGGTAAGTGTTTAATAAGAGCGGACATCACTTTGGTGGTTTGTCCGCCTTCAAGGCTCGCAAGGGTCGTGGCACGCTGTGTTGCTAGAGCGAGTCGCTGGCGTGTGGTGTGCCACTCGGAGACTTCGACCAAGAGCGTGCCTAGCCAAATAATGGGTAAGCAGACAATTAACCACTCAATCATTGCGTGGCCAGACTGTCGCTGTCTTAGTTGCGTTGGGCCCACTAGACGCATGAGCCGAATCACGTACGGTGTCCACCTGCAGAAGTGCTGAGTGGTAGGAAGAGAGGAAGCGGTTGGACCGCGCGCGAGGTTGATGATCATGCCTCTAGCATGCGCGCAAGAGCCCAAGCCCGTCTATCCGTATAGATACCCGATCAATGCAGAGAGTCGCCTGGATCGTGCAAAGTGGGCTCGAACAAACCTTTGGCGTCTACCGCATCAAATAGATAGGGCGTCCCACAAAACTCACAAGTGACCGTTATTTTGCCTTGTTCGCGAATGATGTCGTCGACCTCGACTTGGCCCAAGGAACGCAACATGCCAGAGACACGCTCTCGATCACAACCGCAGTGCCAAGTAATCGGCTGATTTTCCAGGCTCACCACTGGCGACTGCCAAAACAGACGGTGTAGCAAAGAGTCAGTTGACACGCTGACCAACTCCTCGCTTGAAAGGGTATTGCAAATAGATTCGGCGGTTTGCCATGACTGATCGGCTTGTGCCAGCGCCATGTTCGCTTGACCGCCGTCATGTGGCATCCGTTGTAATAATAGACCTGCCACACGCTGCGGTGTGGCTGACAACCAGATTCGAGTCTCTAACTGCTCAGATTGACGCATGTAGTCCTCGAGCACCTCAGCCACGGTATTCCCTGTCAAAGGCACAACGCCTTGATAAGGCTGACGCCCTGGGTTGTCTCTAGGCGGATTCAGGATCACTGAGAATCGACCCAATTGATCAGCATTGAGCAAAGCTTGTAGACCGGTCTCATGTGCCTCGGGCTCATGCCTGAGCTTGACCGTGGCTCGAAGACTTAAGTCGGCACGGCACTCAACCACAATCAGCTTAACCGCACCTTGGCCTTGCAGTTGCAGCAAAAGGGCACCATCAAACTTAAGGTTGGCCGCTAACAGCGTCGCTGCAGCAACTAATTCGCCGAGTAGTTGGCGTACGGGGTCGTTGATGACTTGGTGCTCTTGAGCACGCTGCCAAGTTTCTTGGGCAGAGGCGGCGATGACCCGAGCACTACGGTCTTCTAACAGGAATTTTTTGATGTGGTCGTTTGAGCTCATCAATCAATCCGTTTGAGTGCTGTGGCGTAGTGTTGTGCCCTTTGCTGATAATTGGTGTTGTTTTGGTGCATTTGCTTGATTTCTTCCTCGCTTAGCGTGCGCACAATTTTGCCAACGCCAATGACCAAGCTCCCATCAGGTATCTCACGGCCTTCTGGGACTATTGCCCCAGCGCCAATGAGGCAGTTTTTACCAATGACCGAGTGGTTTAGGACAATGGCCTGCATACCAATCAAAGAGCCACTGTGTATGGTGCAGCCATGCAGCATGGCTTGATGACCGACAGTGACGTTTTCATGGATGGTGAGGGGGGCATCGCTGTCAACGTGCAGTACGCTGCCTTCTTGAATGTTGGAGCCAGCGCCAATAGCAATAGTCGTGTTGTCGCCACGAATGCTGACATTGGGCCAGACACTGGCTCTTGGTCCCACACGCACGTCGCCAATAAGAATGGCTGATTCAAATATCCAAGCCGTGGGGTCGATCTGAGGGATCAGTTGATCAAGTTGATATAGCGCCATGATGATATGAGTTGCTGCTGTTAAGTGTTGCTGTTTTGACTAATGGCTTTGGCGCGACGGCAATAGAAAGTCGATCTCAGCGAATTTTGCTCGCTTGGTCCAGACATGCCTAAGTGGTTGATCTAGATACGTTCGTTCAATATTGTTAACCACGCCAACGCGCAGAGTCGGCCAGCTTTCTGTTGGGCCATCTTTGTAGCCAGCTGCCTCTAGTATAAGCCCTGGCACAGATTGCTCTAGCTCGTGGCGAGTGATCGCTGACAGTGGTTGATATTCAGGATGTATCTGTAAAAGTATCCAAACCACCAGCGTAGCGGTGCTTTTCTTTTGCGGAGACAACATCACAATGGCTGCGCTGACCGCAGGTATTTGAATCAGTAACTGTTCAGCTGTGTTAAAGCTCAGTCGGCGAGGTCCAATGCTTAAAGGAACGTTGGGTGCAATGGTTGAGCTAGGTGGCTCGTAGACGTCTAGTGTGATTTCGTCGGTCGCTTGGGCAAGCCAAGTGGTCTCAAACCATGTGGGCGGCGGTGCTAAGCCGCTGCCATCGAGGGATTCTTTGAGAGGCCAAATCTGTACGTATTGCGCTGGATTGGCATGCCCGTTGGCATCCATACGCGCCACAGTTATCCGACCGAGAGAGTCATCAGATGATTCGTGCGCTTCTGGTGCTGCAATCTTGACATCGAAACCTGGAATCACGTTTAAGGCGTTGGCATCAGAAAAATTGGGCCAGCGCTCATTATTTTGTCCAAGCGCTAAGCCATAACCTGCACCATACAGAGCCAAGTTCGGAGCCGTCGCGACCTGTTCCTCGGTGACTTCTCGCCAAAATGGCGCGATAGCATGTCCTATCAAAGTCACGGCTTTTAACGGTTGGATAGCAGTTGTGGCCGTGGAAACATTTGAATTCGTTAACCGCGGCTTTAACCACTGACACCAGCGTGTTGGCGTTGTTATCACGTGTGAAATGTCGTGGCCCAGGACAAACTCGGTACGTTGATCAATGGTGACTGAATGACCAAAATAAAGGGCAGGTAGTATCGCCGCCATTAGACCGACTTCATCCCAAGGCAATAATGTCGTGAGTAGACCGTTGGCCCCATCGGGAAACCAATTCGTGGTCATGACAAAGCCAGGTAAGTTACCAATTAGGGCTTGCTGTGCCAGCATGAGCGCCGTTCCAGCAGCAAAGTTAGGGTCGCCCGATTCCGGCCAGACTAAAAGTGCTGGGTCAGAGGGCTGAGGCTGTACTGGTTCGAAATGTGTTGATTGCCTTGCAATCAAGCCTCGCCAGCTCATGACACTGCCACGGTAGACATCGAGTCCCACCGTTTGTTGGATGCGAGGACAGCGAGCGATGGCATCAAGTGCAGTCACTTGGGTCTTGTCGTCGATAAAAATCAGCCAACCACGCGCTTGTTTGATTTTTGAAACAAGTGACTCGTGGTCAAGCTCTGGAGAAAGGGGAACCGCGACAGCGCCCGTGGCCCAACAGGCCAAAGTCACTGCTAACGCTTCAATGGGACGCCCAAGAAGCACCATGACACGGTCACCTGGGATGACACCGAGCCGTTGCATGCCATTGGCCAACTGACAAACCAGTTGTCCCATTTGGTTGAAAGTGACTTGCTGGGGGTCTTCATCGACAGGTCGCCATGTCAGTGCGACTTTCTTATCGTGTGAGGGAAGCTGCGCCCATTTCAAGCAACAGTCCACCGCGATATTCAAATCGCGAGGCACATGCCACTGAAAATCGTTACGTAGGGTGCTGTAATTGTCTGCCATGCAAGTCTTGGTTTGGCGATATTATTTAGTAAGCATCTAGCATCGCCTAGCGAGAGAAGATTGGCAAGCGTTGGTGACCCAACCTTTAGTTGGTATCTGTGGTTTGTTGCGGTGCAGCATTGATTTTAGCTACCTTGACATCAATGATTCTAGTCTTGGCAAGTCGGTCATGCAGAAACTGTTTTTCTGATCCAAAAGTGGTGAGAAACACCAAAAAAGGAGCGGCAATGGCAAATGAGTAAATGGCAGACCAACCAGTGGCGATGACGGCGGCATGTGTCACAGCCATGCCCGCTAAGGGCAGTAGCCACATCAACAGATAACGAAGAAGCAGTTGCTTGAAAGAGGGGCGATAGCCTTGATCACCCACTAGTTTGATGTGCCAGGCCCGCATGGGCAATGTCTGACCACCTCGGTACCAACTGATCATAAAGTAGGCGCCGATCGCAATGAAAAGCCAAACTTGCCGGCCCTCGCGAAACATCAAGCCATGGCGGCTATTGGTCAGCGTGTCAAACAACAAATC
>JAWOGG010000072.1:0-3549 GCA_046497085.1 Orrella sp. | reverse complement strand
GCTGTCGGGCTCATTGGCTGGAACACGCCATTAGTTGGCACGCTCTGCTGATCCTGCCACCGAAATAGTGTGGCGTGCCCGCCAACCGCCAGCGCCTTGTCACGAAGCTCAACGCAATCGCGGTCAGTCTGCACCCAGCGCACTTCCCCGCCAAGGTCAAAGGCGGTTTCACCCAGTGCCAACGCGGGGGTTCGCGGTTTCACCGCCAAGCGCCACAACGGTCGTTTAGAAAAAAAAGTCGCCGTTTGATCCCTAAATGACGTCCACCAACCATGAGCCGCGTCAGGTTCCAAGAGCTCTCCACCCATGGCTTCGCTTGCCTGCTTAACAGCAGATTGCGCACCACAGAGTCGCACAGCCAATTGACCGCCATCACCAGAGGCTAAAGGTAACCACGCAGCAGCTTTGACCGGCCAGGTTTTGGCGCGTAAACCCTCGCAGAAGGAAAGCGCCTGTTGCTCATCGAACTCAAAACATCTTGTCTGATCAACCAGCGGCTTGGGCATCACCTTGACTGAGACCTGCACCAAGGCACCAAACATCCCTAAGGATCCCGTCAACAAACGCGACACGTCGTAACCGGCAACGTTTTTCATGACTTCGCCGCCAAACTTCAGAATCCTGCCTTGCGCATCCAGTAACTGGGTGCCTAAGACGTAATGCCTAAGGGGGCCATAACCAAAGCTCAAAGGTCCTGATAACCCTGCTGCCACCGCGCCCCCGAGGGTTGCACCTTCACTATATGTGGGTGGATCAAACGCGAGCATTTGATTCTCTTTTGCCAAGGTCGCTTCTATCTCGCTTAAGGGTGTTCCCGCCCACGCGGAAATCACCAATTCACTGGGCTCGTAGTTCACTACCCCGGCGAGATCTTTCATTTCCAATTGGATGCTAGGCGACCCATTGCTCTGCGCCAGAGGGTTACCGTAGAAACGTTTGGTGCCACCACCCACGATTTCGATGGGTCGATAGTTCGCCCGAGCCGCCATCACCTGCTCCGACATTTGCGAAAGCACATAATCCATCGTTTAAAACCTCGGGAGATCGATGAATGGCAATTGCCCCCCATGCACGTGCATCTTGCCGTACTCAGCACAACGAGCAAGGGTCGGAATCACTTTCTCCGGATTAAGTAGGCCATCAGGATCAAATGAACGTTTCACACTCAGAAAAATGTCGAGTTCATCGCGTCCAAACTGAACGCACATTTGATTGATCTTCTCAAGGCCAACGCCGTGCTCGCCAGTGATTGTTCCGCCAACTTTTACGCACAACTCAAGAATAGCGGCACCAAAGGCTTCGGCATTTTCTACTTCAGTTTCACTGTTTGAATCAAACAGAATCAAGGGATGCAAATTGCCATCGCCAGCATGAAAGACGTTTGCACATCGCAACCCATAAGTCGTTTCCATACCCTCAATCGCTTGCAGAACTTCAGACAGACGACGGCGCGGGATGGTGCCGTCCATGCAGTAGTAGTCTGGTGATACTCGACCGGCTGCCGGAAATGCATTTTTACGTCCTGCCCAGAATCTCATCCGCTCCTCATCCGATGTCGAAACCTGAATGCGTGTGGCCCCGACACCCTCAAAGACAGCCGTCATGCGCGCGATTTCCTCGGCCACCTCCACTTCAGTGCCATCAGACTCGCACAAAAGAATGGCTTTGGCGCTCGTGTCATAGCCTGCTTTGACAAAGGGCTCGACCATTTCGGTAGCCCGTTGATCCATCATTTCCAGTCCAGCAGGAATGATCCCAGCCGCAATCACCGCAGCCACAGCCGCACCCGCGGTTTCAACGTCATCAAAACTTGCCATGATCACTTTGGCCAAAGCAGGCTTGGGCAAAAGTCTCAGGGTTACTTCGGTGACGACTCCAAGCATCCCCTCAGATCCCACAAACGTGGAGAGCAGGTCTGGGCCGGCGGCATCGGGCGCCTCAGAGCCTAGCTCCATGATCTCGCCGTCTAGCGTCACCACGCGAATCTTTAGAACATTGTGAACCGTGAGACCGTATTTCAAGCAATGCACGCCACCCGAGTTCTCGGACACATTGCCGCCAATGGTGCAGGCGATCTGACTTGACGGATCGGGTGCGTAGTAAAGACCGTGATGGGCCACTGCTTCAGAAACCGCGAGGTTTCTAACCCCTGGCTCAACCACCGCTGTGGCAGACACGGGATCAACAGCTTTGATGCGGTTGAACTTTGACATCCCTAGGAGCACGCCTTGAGCGTGCGGCATGGCGCCCCCAGAGAGTCCTGTACCTGCGCCACGCGTGACAACCGGCACGTTCAGGCGCCGACACGCCCGTAAAACCCCTTGAACTTGATCTTCAGACTCGGGCAACACCACGATCAATGGCATCTGTCGATATAACGACAAACCATCGCATTCGTAGGGCTTCATTTGCTCGGTGCGGGCCAGGATGCAGTGTTCGGGCAACACAACGCGCAGAGCGTGCAGGATTTCATCCAAATTGGGAGAGGCCACGCCCGCCTCTAGCAGTTCGTTGGTCGCATTCATAGCGTCAAACCTAAGACAAGAGTAATGACCTACACCTTAGCGTTTTTTAAGAAATATGACAGGAGGAATTACCCGATAACAAGGGCTTTACCTAACACTTAAGGGGCCGTGAACCCAGTCAGGGACTCGGCAAGACCTTGCCCGGATTAAGGATATTGTCGGGATCGTAGGCACGCTTTAGTGCCCACATTAGCGCTAAAGCATCCTCACCATGCTCTTGTCGCATGAAATTAAGCTTGTGTAACCCAATGCCGTGCTCGCCCGTACATGTACCGTCCGCCTCGATTGCCATGTTGACAAGTTGGTTATTTAAACGCTCGGACTCTTCCCATTCGGTTTCACTTTCGGGGTCAAGCAACATAAGCACATGGAAGTTCCCATCACCCACATGCCCCACGATGGTGGTTGGAAATGACGCTTTAGAAACCAATTCAGTGGCTTGATCTAGGCACTCCCCTAATCGCGAAATCGGAACGCACACATCAGTTGTACTGGCCTTACAGCCCGGGCGTAAGCCAAGGCCTGCAAAGTAAGCGTTGTGTCGCGCGGTCCAAAGGCGATTTCGGTCCTCGGTTCTCTCAGCCCATTCGAAATCCATACCGCCATTGTCTTTGGCTAGCGCCTGAACGGTTTGAGCCTGTTCTTGCACACTGGCCGCGCTCCCATGAAACTCAAACAACAAAAGCGGCGTTTCACGCAGCGCCAATTTGCTGTACGCATTGCTCGCCCTGACGGCGTCCGTGTCCATCAACTCCACACGAGCCACTGGCACACCGAGCTGTATGGTTTCAATCACCGTGCTAACTGCCGCATGCACCGTCGGAAAATGACAAACGGCTGCGCTAACCGCTTCGGGCTGCGGATAAAGACGAACCGTCACTTGAGTGATAACACCCAAAGTGCCTTCGCTACCTACAAACAAACGCGGTAAGTCATAGGCTGCCGATGATTTCCTGGCGCGACTGGCTGTGCGCACCACCCTGCCCTTGGCGTTCATCACCTCTAGTCCCAGGACGTTTTCTCG
>JAWOGG010000010.1:0-19150 GCA_046497085.1 Orrella sp. | reverse complement strand
CCTGTCGTCCCTGATTGCATTTGCATCTGGCTCCAATGAATACCTGGCTCGTAGTCAAGGAATTGCGTTGCCAACCAGTGGCCGACTTTTCGCCAATCTAACCACAATGGGTATGCGGCCACTGAAACCAACATGGCTCGCATCCTAAAATTCAGCCACCCGGTTTGACGCAGCATTTGTACGCAAGCATCGACCATTGGCCATCCAGTAGCCCCTTGTTTGAGTGCTTCGAAATGGGCGTCTTGCCATTCGGTTTCGCGAAGACCGTCATAGCCCCGATGCATATTGCGCCATTCAATGGCAGGCTCGTCTTCTAACTTCTGAATGAAGTGGCAGTGCCAGTACAAACGACTGATAAACGACTGCAAGCCTCGTGCCTGACGCGATTGCGCCGCACCTAGCTGGCTGACGTGATGGGTGCTGGCTTGAAGAACCTCTCGCATGGATAGGCAGCCATAGGTCAAATAAACGGATAAACGCGAACAAGCGGTTGGTGCGGACAGCGGCGATGAAATACCGCCACGATATTGTTGGCTGCGATCGTGTAAAAAATCGTGCAAGGTTTCAAGTGCTTGTGCCCGACCACCTCGTTGGCGCTTGGGTGGGTCATGTGGTTCTAATCCTAATTGCTCGGGAGTGGGCAGTGTGAAGGGTTGACGGGCCAAACCACTGTCAACAGCCCCAGAGACGGCAGGTGCCATCGGCTCAGACATCAACTTTTCCCAACGATCCTTCCAGCGGTCACGGTTGTGAGCCCCGCGTGAGACGCCGAATTGCCGATATTCACGCCAGGCCACACCCTCTTCACGGCACCAGCGCTTAACCGCTTTGTCTCGGGTGTAGGTCAGACCATTACCCGTCTCCTCATGAGAATAAAGACTGGTGATTGGCATCTCCGAGGCAATCTGCGCGAGGCAGTCAACGGCTTCACCGATACGTATGTGTAGTCGAAGCCCTAAGCTAGCTAAATCATGCTTTAGGTCTCGCAACGATTCAACAGTAAATAAGTAATGTTGTGTGGCGGCATCAGGGCTGCGCCACAAAGAGGGCTCAATGAAGTAAACACACGTGACTGGTCCGTGGTTCGCCGCTTGCTGTAAGGGGGCGTGATCCACAGTGCGCAAATCTTTTTTAAACCAAACCACGGCGTGAGTCATGTCCAAATGCTAGCGCAGACCTATCAATTTTGGGGGGATTCCTGTTACCGGTTTGCAACTATTGAGTAACAATGGTTGTGAGTAGCCAAATCCTCGGTTGAGGGCGTTGGAGGCCGACTTCTGCTAGCATCCTGTTCATCATGATTGATGTTGTCATTTTCTTCTTCTTACTAGGGCTTTTTGCGCGTTTGGTCGGCTCCGATTTAAGGTTGCCCGAGGCGTTATATGAGACCTTATCTATTTACCTCTTGCTGGCAATCGGCATCAAGGGTGGGATTGAGCTGTCACAGCAACCGCTTTTGGCGCTGGTTCCAGAGGTCGCTGGGGTACTGGTCCTGAGCTTTTTGATACCTATCGTGCTTTACCCAGTCCTGCGAATGCTTCGCTTTAATTGGGCTGACAGTGCGTCGATTGGGGCTCATTTTGGTTCTGTCAGCGTGGTCACCTTTGCCGTCGTGACGGCCGCCTTGATCCGTGCTGACATTACTTATGAGCAGCATGCGCCCCTGTGGGTCGCCGTGATGGAAGCCCCCGGATTGATCGCGGGCGTGATGCTGGCGCGGCTCGGCAGTCAGGGTCAGCAACCCACAGATACGATGTCTGGTTCCTCTGGCGGGAGTGCTTGGGGTTCATTGCTGCATGATGTGGTTTTCGGCAAAAGTGTTTTGTTGTTGCTTGGCGGCATTGTCATTGGTGCCGTAGCGGGCGTAGATGGCACCGCACCCATCAAGGCATTGTTCATTGACCCCTTCAAAGGGGTGTTGGCGTTGTTTCTCCTGGAGTTAGGCTTGGTGGCAGGTGCGCGTTTGGCCGAGGTCAAACGGTTTGGGTGGCAAGTGGTTGTCATTGGTGTTGTCGTGCCACTTTTGTTAGCCTTGCTAGGCACTTTGCTGGGCCTGTTGTTAGATCTCTCAGTGGGTGGAGTGGCTATCATGGCCACCTTGGCAGCAAGCGCGAGCTATATCGCCGCGCCGACGGCCATGCGTATCGCCGTCCCTCAAGCCAACGCAGGCTTGTCTATCACCATATCGTTGGGTATTGTGTTTCCCTTTAACGTCGTTATCGGCATTCCAATCTACATCTGGTTGGCTCAGCGCGTCGCCGGTTAAGGAGCAGTCCGCATGCGGTTAGAGAAATACGCCCGATCGTTACTAGTCATCATTGCTGAAGGCACGCTTGAGCGTCGATTGGTGCAAGATGTGCAACGACTTGGCGCGCACGGTTATACCGTGACAGATGTTCGCGGCGGCGGTCATAGTGGCGTTCGCGAGGGCGCTTGGGAGGCCGACAGAACCATTCGTATGGAAGTCGTCTGTGATGAGGGCGTGGCAGATCAGATCGGGGAATACGTTTTAAATCAATATGCCAAGAACTATGGCGTGACGATTTTCTTCGCACCCGTGCAAGTGCTCAGGCCGAATAAGTTCTGATGAACCTTAAAAACAAAGAGCCACAATTTTCAGCACTTCTGACATTACTTCAGTTTGCGGCGTAAGGCTTCAAAAAATAACGTCGATTGCAATCGTTCGCTATCAATTTGTTCGCCAACGCGTTGAGCAACTGCACTGTCAACACGGGCTAGCGATTGACCTGTGGACATGGCGAGTACCTGCAACATGCAAGCACGTTCAAGCATGTATAGGTCATCATAAGTGTGATCGAGGCGGGATCCGCAGACCACCACGCCGTGATTGCCTAGAAAGCAGATGTCTGCGCCTTGCATGGCGTGAGCAATTCTTGCGCCTTCTGAAGCATCTAAGGCCAGTCCGTTGTAGGCAGTATCGGCAACCACCCGGCCGTGATAACGCATAGCACTCTGGGATAACGTGGTGTCGATAGACCTAGTGTCGGTCAATGTCAGCGAAGTGGCATATGGCATGTGAGTGTGTAAGACACAGGCCTTACCAGCGATTTGGTGGATGGCTGCATGGATGAACATGGCCGTCGGTTCAACGGGGTGATGACCAGCTAGTTTCTCACCCTCTGCGTCAATCATGACAATGTCGTCAGCGTAGACTTCTTCCCAGAGCAGGCCGCGAGGGTTCAGTAGAAACCGGCCGCTTTTGTCTGGTAACTCGACGCTAAAGTGATTGCATACACCTTCTGATAAGCCGTGGTGTGCGGCCGCGCGTAATGCCAAAGCCAGATCCCCGCGCAATTGGCGTACCGATTCGGTTTCAAAATCATCTTCGTGGGTATTGGGTGTTTGCGTCATATCGTTCCTCGTGAAGGACGGTTTACCAAGCGTCTTAGTCTAAAAAACTTGTCAAAGTTGGAGCCCATTTCTGCCAGTCTAAGCTACTGGCGAGATGACCGTAGTTGGATTTAATTTCGAAGTAAGTGGGATTGCCCCCAGCAGCTTTCAATGGGACTAGCGTGTCGTTAGCAATTGCCGGTGAAAACAGCTGATCTGTATCACACAGCACGTATAAAACATCAGCCTTGATGTTGCTCAGGCTTGCGCGCACATCAAATCGATTGATGGCCTGCCGCAGGATAATCAACGCGTTTGCATCAAAACGCTCTGCCCAACGCTGCGCCATCAGCTCTAGTTCAGCCTGAACCTTCACAGGGTCTTGGTGTTGTTGGCTGAGCCAGGCCGGAACACCGTAGCGGGTCAGGGTGTCGACACGAATCCGGCTCAAGGTCTCTTGCATAGCGTCAGGCTTTTCGTAATACCTTCCGCCATTCCAATTGGGATCGTTTTTTAAACGGTTTTGGACCGCGCCTTGATTGGCGCTTGCGTTAATGCTGCCCCATGGGGCGGTTAGTACGGGGACAACCTTGTCTAGGAAGTCCGGATATTGCACAGCCCACTGAAACGCCCCAAAGCCCCCCATTGATAAACCGATAACAGCAGCTAAGCGTGTTACTCCTAAAGATTTTAAGAGCTGGTGCTGAGCAGTCACCATGTCTTCAAACTGAAGGGCGGGATAGTCGGGGCCGTAGGGTGTGTTGGTGGCAGGGTTGTCGCTGCCCGGACCCGTGCTGCCATAACTCGACCCTAGAGCGTTCGGTGCCACAACGAAATAACGATCGGTATCTATGGCTTTGCCAGGACCAACAAGCTCCCCCCAGCTACCTTCAGCACCTTCTGGATCGCCTGCCAGTATGAAGCGATGACTTGATGTGTAACCATGCAACACCAATATCGCATTGTCACCGGCAGCATTGAGTGTGCCCAGTGTGACGTAACAAAGTTGTGCGCTATAGAGCTGCCCACCCAGACTTAAATCAACATTGCCCAACTGAAAATACTTGTCCGCTGGTATGCCGTTAGCGTCTGAATCGGTGGTCTGAGGCAGTTGTGGTGTCATTTGTGTTCCGAACGTGAGTCAGGATGTGTCAGGCATTAGGATCACTTTAGCAAAAACCCGACCCATTGCCGGCAACCAACGCCTGACTCACATTCGGTCGTTAATAAACGCTCATTATCAAAATGGATTCGTCTACTTCGCCATTGAACAGTGCCCGCCCGATGGCGCTTGCCCCGACCCTGCTGCGATCACAGGTGGTTCATTGCGTAAGTCAACTTGAGGTGATGCAACCCAGTCCCAAGATAAGAAACCGATCAAAACGATCCAGAAAATGACTTTTAAGCCGACTTTGGTGATTTTTTTAGAATGAGAATCAGTGTTCATATCCGCTCTCAAAATTGAAAGTGGCGACGCACACGCACACCGACAAGCGTGCCAGCAAATGCCAACGGAATCCAGATCCAACCATGGAGGCTGCCAGTGGACACGCCGCTAAGCATGGCCCCTACATTACAACCAAACGCCAAGCGAGAGCTATAACCCAATAAAAATCCTGCTCCTAGACCGATGATCCATTGTTGCTTGGTCAAAGGCTTTGAGTTGCCCTGCGCATTGGCTGAAATCCATAAAGCACCCGCCAAGATCCCGATGTTCGTGATCGAGGTGACATCAAGCAGCACCGTTTGGGTCAGGATTTGAGCGTTTCCTTCTTGGCTCCAAAACATGTTGGTTGTTGGGTCAAACACATTGGCTGCGTGTGCCGCTTTGGCAGCCCACAATCCGAACCCATACACCACACCCCAAGGCTGACCCGCGATCAGCAAGTTAAGAGTGGCTAGTAACGCCAGAATGACCGCACCCCATAACCATTTCTTATCAAGCCAAGTCTTACCGGGACCCACCCATAGTCGAATCGCAATTAGCGCCGCCAGTAAGCCCAGCATAGTGGCAGCCAGTGCTTTTTCTGCGCCCCATAAGTCAACCAAGCCCACTGGTTCGATTTGTCCGAGAGATAGCCAATCACCCAAATGAACCGATCCCATGAAACTACCTAACGCGAATAAGGGCAAGATACCCATGTTCAAGGGAATACCGAGACCGGCTTTGTACAAGGTACCTGAACCGCAGCCATCGGCGATTTGCATGGTCAAACCAAAAACAAACGCGCCTAGCAGCAGACTGATGCTAGGCGGACCTAAAGCCGCCGTTAGCTCCGGGTATGATGCCAACAATGGCATGGCGAGCAAGGCAGCCAAGCCAAGCAACAACACTTGTCCTGTCACGCCTTTTGGGTCTCGGCTTTCGATCAACTGGCGCCAGCCTGTCGTGAAGCCGAAGCGAGCGCCAGCAAGCGTGGCGCCCAATCCGATACCCACAGCAAAAAGTAGCGCTTGGCGGATCGAAACGCCCCACAACAGGAAGATAAAAAAGGCGGCTATCAAAGCCGCCAGAGGAAGTCGTTTCATGATGTCTTGTGGTTATTCGAGAACGGGCGAATTTTACAGATTGGCAAACCACATTTTGGCGTCAATCATGATTTGTTCGAATCGATTAGGTACGTTTTTCATGGGCAGGGAACCGGGTGCCTGGCTCCAGTCAACCATCGAACCGGCATACAGCTTCACATTTGGGTCTTCGACCAACTCAGAAAGCACGAACCAATTGGTGGCTGCCCAGTGACCTGTGTTGCAAAAGGACACAATCTCTTTGGGTTGATCAGCCAGGTTGTTTTTTAAAGCAAGTGCCTTGGCTTGGCTGGCATCGACGACTTGGCTAGTGCCTGGCTTAAACCAAAGTGAATGCTCAACGTTGATGGCTTTTTCTAGGGTGCCGGGTACCTTAGCCGCTGCGTGTCGGACCTCGCCTTCGTAGAATGCTGCTGGTCGCGCATCGACCAAGATGGCGCCGTCAGAATCCACACTGGCAACCAGCTGTTCCCGGGTTACCAACAGTTCGCTATTGAGCGTAGGAGCGTAGTCGCTTTTAGCCACGCTGCTTGCCTCATTGCTCAAGTTCAAACCTGCTTCTTGCCAAGCTTTCACGCCACCATTCAAAATAGACAGGTTTTCAATGCCCAGAACTTTCAGAGTCCAGTAGACACGTGCAGCCGCACCAAAATCAGTGTCGTTGGCACCGCTTGAAACCACTACGGCATGAGACTCAGGAGTCAAGCCCAACCCTTGAATGAGTTCAGTCAGCTTATTTAATTCGGGTAATTCGCCAGGGTTGGTAGCGGGACCGCGCCATTTGCCGTAGGGTGCATTTAAGGCACCTGGCACGTGGTTGTCTGCGTAGGATTTGGGATCCCTAATGTCGATCACCCGAATCGAGGAATCAGACAGTTGGTCTTGAAGTTCATTAGGAGTCAGTAGGGGTTGCGCTGCCAAGGCAACCGAGGATATCGATAAGGCGGCAAAGGCGGTGAGTATCTTTTTCATGGTTGTCTGCATACGAAAGCTAGTTACGAAGACGCCAGTATGGGCACTTTCTTTAGATCAATAAACTACATAATTATTGTTCGTATATATCAAAAAGTAATATGAGGTAGTGGTGCTCAAAAACTAAGGGCCGCCAGAAAGGCGGCCCTTAGTTCGGCGACAGAGGCCAGAGCTTAATGTGAAGAGGTCATGGAAGCTTTTAACTTCAAGCGCCAAGCGTGCAATAGGGGTTCGGTGTAGCCGCTCGGTTGACTCAGCCCTTTGAATACCAGATCAGTTGCGGCTTTATAAGCCATTGAAGTCTCAAAATTTCCGGCCATGGGACGGTAAAGCGGGTCGCCAGCATTTTGTTCATCGACAACGGTAGCCATGCGTTCAAAGGTTTGGCGTACTTGTGCTTCAGTGACAATACCGTGGTGCAGCCAATTGGCGACGTGTTGGCTAGAAATTCTGAGGGTGGCTCGATCTTCCATCAGACCGACGTTGTGTATGTCTGGCACTTTAGAGCAACCAACCCCCTGATCAATCCAACGAACCACATATCCCAGGATGCCCTGAATATTGTTATCGAGTTCTTGCTGCTTTTCCGTGTCACTCCAGTTGGTGTCGGTGGCCACGGGTATGGTCAGTAGGCCGGTCAAGAGTGTTTCGCGCTCTTGATCAGCATCGGTCTTTTCCAATGATTGCTGGATCTCTGCCACATTGACTTGGTGGTAGTGCAGGGCATGCAAGGTGGCAGCTGTTGGACTGGGCACCCAAGCGGTGTTGGCGCCTGCTTTTGGATGAGCAATTTTTTGTTTCAACATATCAGCCATCAAGTCTGGCATGGCCCACATGCCTTTACCAATTTGTGCTTTACCGCGTAAGCCGCAGGACAGTCCTACTAAGACGTTGTTGCGCTCATAGGACTGAATCCATTCACTGGCTTTCATGTCGCCTTTGCGAATCATTGGCCCCGCTTGCATGGCGGTGTGCATTTCGTCACCAGTACGATCCAAGAAGCCTGTGTTGATGAAAGCCACGCGGCTAGAAGCAGCGGCGATGCAGGCTTTCAAGTTGACGCTAGTACGCCTCTCTTCGTCCATAATGCCGAGCTTAACCGTGTCAGTAGGCAAACCTAGCAAGGCTTCTACCCGAGTAAACAATTCGGCAGCAAAAGCCACTTCTTCTGGGCCATGCATTTTGGGTTTGACGATGTAAACGCTGCCTTTGCGGCTGTTGCAAATCGTTTGATCTGTAGCGCTATCACCGGCCTTTTTTAGGTCGTGCATGGCGATCATGGTGGTCACCACAGCATCCAAAATTCCCTCAGGAATCTCCAACTTCTGACCGTCAGTCGATTCGTAATGAATGGCTGGGTTGGTCATCAAATGGCCAACATTTCTCAGGAACATCAACGAACGGCCATGTAAGGTCACGGGTTCACCGTTGGCCCCGTGGTAGACGCGGTCAGGGTTTAGCGCACGGGTGAGCGATTTGCCACCTTTCTCGAACGTCTCAGTCAGTGTGCCCTTCATGATGCCTAGCCAATTACGATAGCCGGCAACTTTGTCCTCAGCATCGACGGCGGCGACTGAGTCCTCTAGGTCGAGAATCGTCGATAAGGCAGACTCAAGAATTAGGTCAGCAATGCCTGCAGCGTCAGATTGTCCAATTGGCGTGTCACGATTGATAACGATATCGATATGCAGACCATTGTTTTGTAGTAAGACGTTGGTGGGTGAATCGGCCTGACCTTGAAAACCAATGAATTGGCCTGGGTTCTTCAAGCCGACAGTTACACCATTTTTCGTGGCGACTTGCAGCTTTCCCTGTTCGATGGTGTAAGCGGTTGCATCAGCATGAGAGCCTGAGGCTAAAGGTGCCGCATCGTCTAAAAACTGGCGGGCATAGGCGATTACCTTAGCGCCCCGCACAGGGTTATAACCACCCGCGCGCTCGGCACCGTTCTCTTCGTCAATGGCATCAGTGCCGTAAAGCGCGTCATAAAGAGACCCCCAACGCGCATTGGCAGCGTTCAGAGCGTATCGGGCATTTAAGATGGGGACAACCAACTGAGGTCCCGCTTGACGGGCGAGTTCATCGTCGACGTTTGCGGTCGTTGCTTGGCATTGAGCGGGTGGGTCAACTAAGTACCCAATTGAAATCAAAAATGTCCGATAAGCTGACATATCAGCAATAGGACCCGGGTGCTCGTGGTGCCATTGGTCCAACGCGATTTGTAAGGCATCACGTTTTTTGAGCAAGGTGATATTTTTGGGGGCCAAGTCGATCACCATCGATTCAAAACCTTGCCAAAAGGATGCAGCGTCAACGCCAGTGCCCGGCATGACTTCTTCTTCTATAAAAGTTTTTAGTTCGGGAGCAACATGGAGGCGATGGATCTTCACGGCTGAGGTCATATGATTTCCTGATTCTATGAAAGGATATTACGTTTCTCAAACTTTGCTCGGACCAAGGTCCAAGTGTCACGAGAAAGAACGTTTGCAATGATAAATATAAAGGATGATAACAACTGGATTTGCGGTCAATCTAAGCATGGATCTTATTCATTTGGTATGAAATACGAGGTTACCCTTTATCCCATCACTCTTTAATGCCTTTGCTTCAGGCCGACCGATTTCAATCGAGTGTCGTCGTTTTAAAGTCAGCGGGTAACACGATCTCAAGCAGTTCGAGATCTTCAGAATGGGCAATTTCCCGATGCCGAATGCCGGGCGGTTGGTGCACGCAACTACCTGCTTCGAGTTTGTGCTGACCATGCCCTTCGTACTCAAAAATCGCCCACCCTTTGAGAACGTAGACGACCTGCAGTTGGACATCATGTTGGTGCCATTGCCCCGTGGCCTGTGTACCCTCGCGAGCTCTAATCACGTGCATCACCGCAAGACCGTTGGTGCTGTCTTTGATACCGAGATCTCGATACTCGAAATAAGGCCGTAAACCATCGTGAACAAACGGTTGATCCTCTGCCTTTTGTATGCTGAACGCCATGGTTGTCTCCGGCTATTTTTGAAACTTTGACCTTTGAAGAGGCCACTGCGAGAGGCCACTGCTTTTGGTTCTAATGCCATCCTTAGTACGATACGCTGGCTTTATTTGTTTTGTACAGCCGGTTTTCTGGCTGTGATTTTTTTGGTTGGCGACTTTCCGTTGGTTTTCCCTTTGGGTACCCCCGCCGATTGACCTTTGTACTTGTAATCACATAGGTCTGCAATGGCACAAACCTCACATTTCGGCTTTCGGGCAAGGCAAACATAACGACCATGCAAAATCAGCCAATGATGGGCGTGTTGTTGATAAGCCGCAGGCACATTCTTTTCCAACGACTTTTCAACGGCCAGAACCGTTTTGCCTGGCGCGAGTCCCGTGCGATTCGATACCCGGTAAATGTGCGTATCGACAGCCATGGTCGGCTCACCGAATGCGGTGTTTAATACCACGTTAGCGGTTTTACGACCGACGCCGGGTAGCGCCTCTAGCGCCTCGCGTGAGTGAGGAACAATGCCTTGGTACTGGGTGACTAGGGCCTGGCAAGTGGCGATGACGTTTTTCGCTTTGGTTCTGAATAAACCAATGGTTTTGATGTACGGGGTGATGCCCTCAACACCAAGCGCCAACATTTTGTCGGGTGTTCCATATTTAGCAAACAAAGGCCGGGTGGCTAAATTGACCGATTTGTCTGTCGCTTGTGCCGAGAGAATGACTGCGATCAGCAACTGAAACACACTGTCGTATGCCAGTTCGGTGGTGGGCGAAGGGTTGGCAAGTGCAAACCGGTCAAAGATTTGCAATCGTTTCGTCTTATTCATGCGACTGAACGGCGAGCTCTAGCACGCGCAAGTGCAGCAGCAACGGCGGCCTTTTTTTCATTGGCGGCGGGCTTGGCGGCATTCGCATGCTCAGTTTGGTCCACTTGAAGTCGGCGTTGTCTGGTCTCATACCGCTGGCGAGCTTTTTGAGCCAGCGTATCGTTCCACACTTTCACAGGCTCAACCGGCACCATCACAATACAGTCCACTGGACAAGGCGCAACGCATAGGTCGCAACCCGTACACCAATCGGCAAGTACGCTATGCATTTTTTTATTAGCCCCAACGATTGCATCCACGGGACAAGCTTGAATGCAGAGCGTGCAACCAATGCAGTGCTCTTCCTCAATAACCGCCACCGTTAGGGGGCCGTGTGCACCACAGGATGGATCTAGTGGTTGTTCCGGTTTCTTAAGCAGGGCGGCAAGCTTTGAGATGCCCTCAGCGCCGCCAGGAGGGCAGCGGTTGATGTCAGCCTCACCCCGGGCCATTGCTTCAGCATAGGGCAGGCATCCGTCATAGCCGCATTTCGTACATTGCGTTTGGGGTAGAAGGGCGTTGATCGACTCGATCAATTGAACGGGAGGTGCTGTCACAGTTACTACCAGTAGTTTTCTACGGCTAGTGTGCCAAGTTTGCCACGTCTACCGGCGGCGAATCCTTTTTCTGAGAGCATGGCACGCATTTCAGTCACCATTGCGGGATTACCACACAGCATGATTCGGGCCGACTCAGGATCAAGCGATTGACCGGCCACCTGCTCAAGCTCCCCAGCGGCGTAAGCAGTGGTGATTCGACTGGCCTGCTGTTGCCCCGCATGCCAAGGTGTTTGTGAAAACACTGGCAAGTAAATCAGCGCTGGGTTGTTATGCGCAAGCTCTTCGAGCTCCTGTCGGTAAGTCAGCTCGTTTTCTTGTCTGACGCCATGCACTAGTACCACTTTTTCAAATTGAGTCCAGATGGTCGGTTCTTTGAGCATTGGCAGATAGGCTGATAGTCCAGTGCCTGTGGCCACGAGCCAAAGCGTTTTGGCGGGTGCGAAGCGCTCTAATGTGAGAAATCCAAAGGGTGCTTTCTCCACCCATAATGGGTCGCCAGGCTTTAGGCACGCAAGCTGCGGGCTAAATTGGCCATCGGGAACAGTCACACTCAAAAACTCTAAAAACGGCTCTGTAGGGTGAGTCACCATCGAGTAGGCACGCCAGATCGTGGGCTGCGATTCCGCCTTTGCGGGTAAACCGATACGCGCAAACTGTCCAGGAATAAAGTCAAAACCCTCAGGCTTAGTGACTTTTACAGAAACCAGTGCGGGCACCTGCCACGGTTTCACCGAAATGATGGATTGTTGTGTGTATTTCTCTTGGGTAACTGAATCTGTCATTTAGGAACCAATGTTTATCAGCGTTCTAAGTACTGGAGTTTGTCGGGTTTGCCATTCCATTCATCGGCATCTGGTGGGGGTTCTTTAGTGCGACTGATTGTTGGGTATTGAGGCGATAATTCGGCATTGAGCTCGATAAAAGCGATCTGATCCTGAGGGACATCCTCTTCTGCGAAAATCGCATTGGCAGGACACTCTGGGATGCATACCGCGCAATCTATGCAATCTTCAGGATCAATAACCAAAAAGTTAGGCCCCTCTTTAAAGCAGTCAACGGGACAGACGTCCACACAGTCGGTGAACTTACACTTAATACAGTTTTCGGTAACGACGTGAGTCATGATGATGGCCCTTGGGGCATAAGATTGTCTAATGTGGTGATTTTACCGAAAGCATCGCCTTGCTATGGGATGACCCTTAAAACATCAGTGCCGTATGCTAACTTTCCGTGCATAGTTAACCTTTTTAAACCTTGGTGCCATGATCATTCGCTCGTTGTTAGACACTGACCTGTATAAGTTTTCCATGATGCAGGTTGTGCTACACCACTTCCCAGCCGCCCAGGTCGAATACCGTTTTCAATGCCGTACCCCGGATATTGATTTACGCCCTTATATTGACGAGATCAATGCGGAAATAGATACGCTTTGCCAACTCAAGTTCACTGAAGAGGAGTTGAGTTACTTAAGTAATTTACGCTTCATCAAGAGTGACTTTATTGATTTTCTGGGCTTATTTCACTTGCCACGTCAATGTATTACGGTGACAGACGCAAATCGGAATGGTGAAATCGATATTCTGGTGAAAGGCCCTTGGCTACACACCATTCTTTTTGAAATCCCGGTACTGGCCATTGTCAATGAGGTGTACTTCAGACACGCGTCGCCGCAGCCTGATTGGGATGAGGGCCGGCGCCGTTTACGCGACAAGATTGGTTTGGTTTTCAACCAACCTGACCTCACCTCTTTTCGGGTGGCAGAGTACGGCACACGCCGCCGGTTTTCTAGAGAATGGCACGAAGAAGTCATCCGAATTTTGCAAGCATCCATGGGGGCGCATTTTGCAGGCACTAGCAATGTTTTGATGGCAATGAACCATGGTGTGTTGCCAATGGGCACGATGGGTCATGAATACTTGCAAGCGTGTCAGGCACTCGGCCCTCGGTTGCGCGATTCGCAAGTCTTCGCCTTAG
Source organism: Orrella sp. (assembly GCA_046497085.1). Lineage (GTDB taxonomy): Bacteria > Pseudomonadota > Gammaproteobacteria > Burkholderiales > Burkholderiaceae_B > Algicoccus. The sequence goes on along the minus strand of JAWOGG010000010.1, from coordinate 5,913 downwards.
ACACATGGGCCAGAGAGTACCGCGGCGACTTGGGGATTGCGTTATCGGATGTGTATGGCCTAGACGCTTTTTTGCGCGACTTTGATATGTTCTTCTGCAAACTGTTTGACGGTGCCAGACATGATTCTGGCGATCCTTTTGTTTGGGGTGAGCGCATGATCGCTCACTATCAGGCCAATCGAGTCGACCCAAGAACAAAAATCCTAGTGTTTTCTGACGCGTTGACGTTTCCGCTGGCAATCGAGATTGCGCGCCAGTTTTCTGGTCGATGCAGGGTTTCATTTGGCATTGGTACCAACTTAACCAACGACCTTGGTCTCGAGCCTTTGCAAATTGTGATGAAAATGGTGCGATGCAACGGTCAGCCTGTTGCCAAAGTGTCTGACGCGCCAGAAAAGACCATGTGCGACGATCCGGCCTATTTGGCCTACTTGCGGCAGGTGTTTGATCTACCGCCTATAAAATCTACATCATAGGAAACCGAACGAAGGTTCGGTTGCGCGTATAACCTGTGCCATTTGGCGCAACTGTCATCACTATTCAAATTAGGGAGCTGCACCATGAACCCCATCGAACGCTTTAACGTTGAAAAAAGGCTCTCCGACATGGCTGTCTACAACGGGGTGGCCTACATTGCAGGTCAAATTCCGGAGGACGCGTCCCTTGATATGGTCGGGCAGACCGAGCAAGTGCTGGCGATTATTGATGGGCTGCTGCAAAAGGCGGGTACCAATAAGTCACGTATTTTGATGGCTCAAATTTACATTGCCAACATGGCTGAATTTGCTGATATGAATAAGGCATGGGACGCTTGGGTAGCCGATGGCAATGCACCGCCAAGAGCAACTGTTGAAGCCCGTTTGGCCAATCCAGACTTCAAAGTCGAGATCGTCGTAACGGCAGCAGTCTAAGCTTGCTGTTATCTAAGTAGCAGGTATCTTTTGAGTGCGCTGAGTCAACCTGAATTGCTTAAGCACTGGCAGTCCGATCTCACTGAGTCGGATGCCGATTTAGTGTCGCGCGTGGCTTTCTGGGTCGATGAGAGATATCAACCGACCGAGACCCCCGCGAGCGAACCACTGGTTGATCATTGTGCTCACGTAGCCGGGATATTGTCGGACATGCGCACAGATGCGGCTACTCGCGTAGCAGCATTGTTACTGGCATTGCCTATGCACAAGGCTGAGGGTCTCGATCCAGTAGGCCAAACGTTTGGCGCTGAGATTGGTAAGCTCGTGCAGGGCACCCGCGCTTTGCTCAAGCTTGGCGACTTGGCTCGGGAAGTCAGCGGTGCCAATGCTCATGCTGATCGTGCGCAGCAAGATTCACAAAAAGAAATGTTGCGCAAGATGTTGCTCGCCATGGCGACCGATCTTCGCATCGTGCTAATCCGTTTGGCATCTCGCTTACAAACATTGCGCTGGCATGCAAAGCAAAAGATGAGCTGTGATGCTCGATTTGCCCGTGAGACCCTTGACCTCTATGCGCCGCTGGCGAATCGGCTAGGTATTTGGCAAATCAAATGGGAGATGGAGGACCTTGCGTTTCGGTTTCTGGATCCAGATCAATACCGAACGATAGCCAAGCGGCTTGAGGACAAGCGCACTGAGCGTGAGCAATTCATCCGGCAGACGATGACGCGGTTGCAGGGCTTGGTCAAGGAGGCAGGGATTTCTGCCAAGATCACCGGTCGGCCAAAGCACATATTCAGCATCTGGAACAAGATGCAAAAGAAAGACGTTGATTTCAACCATCTATATGACTTATTGGCATTGCGGGTCATCGTGGCAGATGAAAAACAATGCTACGCCGTGCTTGGGATTGTTCACGAACACTGGTCGCCGATAGGCGAGGAGTTTGACGACTACATTTCGCGTCCGAAACCCAACGGCTACCGTTCTTTGCATACCGTCGTGGCAGACGACAGAGCCAGGGCGTTTGAGGTTCAAATTCGCACTCAAGCGATGCACGATTTTGCTGAGCACGGTATGGCTGCCCATTGGCGTTACAAAGAGGCGGGCGCTCAAGGAGGGCAGGCAACTGCCGGCGGGTCCTATGACCGACAACTGTCATGGATGCGTCAGTTACTGGCCTGGCAAACAGACGCTGGATCCAGTGTGGTTGACGCGCCAAGCATGAGCAACGAGTCAGAGCGTATCTACGTCCTGTCGCCACAAGCAAGGGTGATTGAGTTGCCTCAGGGCGCTACTCCTGTCGACTTTGCTTACCATTTGCACACTGATTTAGGCCATCGATGTCGCGGTGCTCGAATCGATGGGCACCTCGTGCCATTGCACACCAAGTTGCAAACAGGTCAGACCGTTGAAATCGTCACCACTAAAGCTGGTGGCCCATCTCGCGATTGGTTAAATACCCAACTTGGTTACCTTGCTAGTCCGCGTGCACGTGCCAAAGTAAGGGCGTGGTTTAACGCCATCGAGTTGCAGCAAAGAATCACCCAAGGCCATGCTCTTGTAGAAAAAGAGCTGCAGCGACTAGGCAAAACCGCGATTAACTTAGAGCAGCTCGCCCAGCAGGTGGGCTTCGCCCATGCCGATGATCTGTATGTGGCCGTCGCTAAAGAAGATTTTAGCCTGCGTCACATTGACGCACTGTTTCACCCTAAAAAGGACGAGTCACCGTCTCGAGACGGCGTAGCTTCGCAAGCGAACTACTCAGACCCAGACGTGCCCGTTCGAGGAGGGGTGTTGGTCGAAGGTGTTGGGGCTTTGATGACGCAGCTAGCCCGCTGTTGTCGACCAGCGCCACCAGACGATATCGGTGGTTTTGTGACCCGAGGCAGAGGTGTATCGGTACATCGCACCGATTGCGCAAGCTATTTGCAGCTTCAACGGCGTCATCCAGAGCGTGTGATTGATGTGTCCTGGGGTGATACCAGCGATGCCCTGTACCCTGTCGATGTGGTCGTGCATGCGCATGATAGAGAGGCCCTGTTGCGAGACTTGTCCGAGGTGTTTGCACGGCTCAGACTTAGCGTTATAGGCGTTAATACGCAAAGTAAAAGCTCATTGGCGCACATGATTTTTACAGTGAAGGTTCCCGACGGAGCTGCCTTGCAACGTGCTCTAAAAGCGCTAGGCGAGGTCTCAGGCGTGATCTCCACACTACGGCGCTGAGATTTCCGCGCGTTTAGGCTCGGACTGCTAAAATCTGAGATACTTGAAATAACTAGACTTTGTTGTGCATTGTCCTCTTGGAGGCACTAGCTTTGAAACCCTACGATTTCCCTGATGCAACCGGTCATTTTGGCCCCTATGGCGGTGTCTTTGTTGCCGAAACACTGATGCATGCGCTGGCTGAATTGCGTGACGCCTATGCCAAATATCAAAACGACCCGGATTTTTTGGCCGAGTTTCACAGCGAGCTCAATCACTTTGTGGGCAGGCCAACGCCCGTCTACCACGCTCGCCGTTGGTCTGAGCAACTCGGTGGCGCCCAAATCTGGTTCAAGCGCGAAGACTTAAACCATACCGGTGCACACAAAATCAATAACAGTTTGGGACAGGCACTGTTGGCACGTCGCATGGGTAAAAAGCGCATCATTGCCGAAACTGGGGCAGGACAGCACGGTGTTGCTACCGCCACGGTTTGTGCCCGCTATGGCATGGAATGCATCGTCTACATGGGCAGTGAAGACGTCAAACGTCAGGCACCAAACGTCTACCGCATGAAACTGCTTGGGGCGACGGTGGTTCCTGTAGAGTCCGGCTCAAAAACGCTAAAAGACGCGCTAAACGAAGCGCTGCGCGATTGGGTGACAAACGTTGAAGACACTTTCTACATCATTGGCACAGTAGCCGGTCCACATCCTTATCCAATGATGGTGCGTAATTTCCATTCGGTCATCGGTGAAGAGTCGATTGAGCAGATGCCAAAGTACGCCGGGCGACAACCCGATTACGTCTTGGCATGCGTGGGTGGCGGTTCAAATGCCATGGGTATATTCCACCCCTATTTGCCCTACGAGGATGTCAAGCTAGTGGGCGTCGAAGCTGCCGGCCATGGCATTGCTTCTGGCCAGCATGCTGCGTCATTGGCCGCCGGCCAGGTCGGCGTATTGCACGGCAATCGCACCTATGTCATTCAAAATGCTGACGGCCAGGTGCAGGAAACCCATTCGGTTTCTGCCGGTTTGGATTATCCAGGCGTTGGTCCTGAGCATGCGTGGTTGAAGGACACATCAAGAGCCACATATGTGGGTGTGACCGATGATGAAGCACTCGAAGCCTTCCACACATGTTGCCGAATCGAAGGCATTATTCCTGCCCTCGAGACAGCCCATGCCCTAGCAGAGGCAGCGCGATTGGCCCCCACATTGTCCAAGGACCAAATTATTTTGATAAACCTCTCTGGCAGGGGTGACAAAGATATCAATACTGTGGCTCAGCAAGCTGGCATAGAACTGTAAAGGATCCTAACGTGACTATCGAGCGAATATCGGCTGCCTTGAGTAAAGCGCAGGCAGCATCAAGATCGGCGTTGATCCCTTACATTGCCGCTGGTAACCCTTTGCCGGAATCAACGGTTCCGTTGATGCACGGTTTGGTCAAAGCGGGTGCTGACGTCATTGAGTTAGGCATTCCATTCTCTGACCCCATGGCTGACGGTCCCATCATTCAAAAAGCAGCTGAACATGCCATTGCCCAAGGTATCGGTTTGAGTCATGTGCTTGCGATGGTCAGTGAGTTTCGTGAAACAGACGCCGAAACGCCCATTGTGTTGATGGGTTATGCCAACCCGATCGAGCGTTTAGGGCAGAGAACATTTGTTGAGCGGGCCGCACAAGCGGGTGTGGATGGTGTGTTGGTGGTGGACTACCCTCCCGAGGAGGTCGTCGACTTCGGAAAGATGTTGGCAGCATACGATTTAGCGCCAATCTTTTTGTTAGCTCCCACTTCAACTGATGCCCGTATCAAGGCCGTTAGTGAGATTGCCAAGGGCTATGTTTATTACGTGTCACTGCGCGGCGTAACAGGCGCTGGACATTTAGATACTAATGACGTGACTCAGCAGCTCGATCGCATTCGTGCCCACGTGAGCATACCTGTGGGTGTGGGTTTTGGGATTGGTGATGCGGCCACGGCCGTTAAAGTGGCTGAGGTTGCTGACGCTGTGGTGATTGGTAGTAAGCTGATTGATGTTATGAACAAGGCCTACCAGCCGATGGAAAGCGCCCAACAAACCGAAGCGGCGATCACGGCAGGATGCGAGTGGCTGAAAGAAATCCGCTCAGCACTCGATCAAGCGGCTAAACAGCCTGCTTAAGAGACTTATGACACATCGGACCATTGAGTCATCGGCAACGGATAATAAAGAATGAGCTGGCTAGAAAAATTATTACCTCCGCGCATCAATAAAAACGCCGACAGTACCGCACGCAGGGTGCCCGAAGGGCTTTGGGTAAAGTGTCCCTCATGTGAGTCGGTCTTGTACAACGAAGATTTGGCTGCAAACTTACATGTTTGTCCCAAGTGCGACCACCATATGCGCATTGGCGCTCGTGCGCGTATAGACTCTCTGTTAGACGCAGAAGGTCGTCGAGAAATAGGGCAGTCCACCAAGTCAATGGACCCGCTTAAGTTTCGTGATTCACGTAAGTATCCTGATCGCCTTCAAGAAGCCGTCAAGCAGACGGGTGAAAGTGATGCGCTAATAACCACCAGCGGTTCCATCCATGGCGTGCCATGTGTGCTTTCATGCTTTGAGTTTGACTTTATGGGCGGTTCGATGGGATCAGTGGTCGGTGAGCGATTCGCACGCGGCGTTAAAGCGGCCGTTGAGCAGCGCACTCCCTTTGTTTGTATTGCCGCATCAGGTGGTGCACGCATGCAAGAGAGTCTGTTTTCATTGCTACAAATGGCAAAGACCAATGCCGCATTGACTCAGTTGGCC
>JAWOGG010000271.1:0-18446 GCA_046497085.1 Orrella sp. | reverse complement strand
CTACATGTACGATTGATCGGAGAAACAAACCATGTATCAACTGATAACCACTCCCTTAGGATTAGACACAAAGCGTGTCTTTTGGGCATCTCTGGTGGTTTTTTTCTTTGGGCTCGGTTTTATTGCGCCCAGTCAGGCGCAGCTTAGGGTCGACATTTCTGGTACAGGCGCGCAACAGTTTCCCGTTGCGGTGGCCGACTTTGAAGGTGACTCTGCGGGTCGATTGATTGCTGAAGTCATACGCGCCGATCTGACTCGTTCAGGTCAGTTTCGTTTGATCAATACTACCGGCGCCAAACTAACGGCTGAGACACCCATTGCATTTGACGAGTGGCGCACCCGTGGAGCTGATTATGTTGCCTATGGCTCTGTGAGCACCACCGGAGACAACCAATATGAGATCAGTTACCGGTTAGCAGACACCATCAATCAGCAAGAGGTAGATGGTGTTGCCTTCTCAGGCAGTGATAGGGACTTAAGACGCATCGCTCACCAAATCGCTGATCGAATTTATGAGAATGTCACTGGCATCCCGGGTGTCTTCGCGACGCGAATAGCCTATGTGTTCAAGCAAGGTGATACCTACGAATTGCAGATTGCCGATGCCGATGGTCAAAACCCTCAAATCGCATTGCGATCAAGGGAACCCATCATTTCACCCGCGTGGTCGCCTGATGGACGCAAGCTCGCTTACGTTAGCTTTGAATCGGGTAAGCCAGTGGTCTATGTCCATGATCTAGCCACAAGCAACCGTGTACCAGTCGCAAACTTTAAGGGCAATAACTCTGCACCCGCCTGGTCTCCAGATGGACAGACCCTTGCTGTCGTGCTGACAAGAGACGGCTTATCTCAGTTGTATTTGATCAATGCAAACGATGGCTCAAATTTGAGGCGCCTCACGCGTTCTCCGCTCATCGACACAGAGCCCGTCTTTAGTCCAGATGGAGAGTCAGTATTTTTTACCAGCGACCGCAGCGGTAAACCCCAAATCTATCAGATACCTGTTAACGGTGGCGAGGCCCGTCGCATCACTTACAACGGTGAGTACAACATTTCACCTCGTATCTCGCCTGACGGTAAATCATTATTAGTGGTCACTAGACGTAACGGCGCCTTCCGGATCGCCGCAATCGACCTAGCCAGTGGTAATGAAACATTACTTACCGAAGGTCCTGACGATCAATCGCCTAGCTTTGCCCCCAACGGCAAACAGGTGTTGTACGCTGCCAAACAAGGCGGCAGAAATATGTTGGCAGGTGTATCCAGTGATGGACGAATGCGTCAGACGCTGTCAATATTGAATGGTGAAATCAAAGAACCCACATGGGGACCTTTCGGCGACAAACCATAACGTCTGTGATTTCGTTTTATCAATAATCTCCCAAAAGGAACTCTCATGAATCTGCGCATCGTTAAATCCCTCTCGGCCGTTGCATTAGGTTTGAGTTTGGCTGCATGTAGTTCGGTATCCCTTGATGATGACAACGCAGCAGGTACCGGTTCAGCCGGCAAGGGGGGCACGAGCGCGCAGGGCGTGATGGATCCTTTCAACCCTAGCAGCGTGTTGTCACAAAACCGTTCGGTTTACTTTGACTTCAACAGCTACACCGTAAGCGATCAGTACAGCAAAATTGTCGGTCAACATGCTCAGTACTTGTCTAGCAACCCCAATCAAAAGATCATCATTGAAGGCAACACTGATGCCCGTGGTGGCTCCGAATACAACTTGGCACTCGGTAACCGTCGCGCTGAGGCTGTTCGTCAGAACCTGACGCTTTTAGGGGCTCAAGACGCACAAATCGAGACCATCAGTTTCGGTAAAGAGAAGCCTAAAGCCACTGGTAACACTGAGGCCGACTACGCCGAGAACCGCCGTGCTGATATCGTTTACCTGCGCCCTTGAGCCTAGCAAAACCAACCGATAGAGACTGAGATTATGTTACGTGCGTTTAAACCCAGCTTGCTTGCTCTTTTCATGTGCGCCACCGTGTCGAATGCATACGCATTTACCGATAGCGAGGCGCGAGAAGCCATTGTTGAATTGCGCCAACAGCTGCGTACTCTCACCGACACCAGTCAGAGAGCGAGCATGCAGCTTGCACAACGCATTGACCGTCTAGAGCAAGAGGTTACTCGCTTAAGAGCCCAAATCGAAGAGCTTGGCGCTCCACCGCGAGCTGCCTCGGCTCAGTCAAGCGGTCAACAGGCGACCGAGCAAGCGAAAGACAGCAAAGAGCAGGCCGCTTTTGATGGCGCATTGGATTTGTACCGGGATCGCGATTTTGGTGAGTCTGCGACCTCATTAGCCGCCTTTCTAACGCTTTATCCTGAGAGTGTATTGGTACCAACAGCACAGTTTTACTTGGGTAGCAGCTATTACGCTTTAAAGAACTATAAGGAAGCGGTGTCAGTGCTGACATCGATGGCAGAGAAGTTTCCAGAGCACCCCAGGGCTCCAGATGCCTTGCTAGTGATCGCCGGTAGCCAGTTCGAGCTCAATCAACGCGCCAATGCCAAAACCACGCTACAAAAAATCGTCGATGATTACAGTGGTACAGCGGCGGCTGAGTCGGCACAAAAGCGCCTGCAGCTTCTTTAAAAGAATCGGTGGCGTGTCATGTTAGGTCTGTAACCACAAAAGACCTGCCACGCCCACGATAATGAGGCCCATACCCAATTTTTCTTGGGTGGTGGTTTTGCCAGCAAAAAATCGCTTGGACAGGAAGTGCGCAAAAAATACCTCGACTAAAGCCAAGGTGCGTACGTTAGCGGCCGTGGTCAACGCAAACCCGATAAACCAAGCTTGCGAACCAGCCGCGCCGAGCAGGCCGCCCATGACTGAAACTCGCCACGCCTTGATACATCGACGCCAGGTGTCCGGATCGCGCCAGGTGAGCCAAATAGCCAGCACCAGCGACTGAAAAAACAAACCACACACCAATGCCCAAGCGGCACGAACCAAAAAATTACCGTCAGGTAAGGACAAAATAGCTCCTCTAAAACCAACAGCCGCTATCGCAAACGCAGTCGCTGAGGCAAGCCCGAAGATAATCGGCTTATAGAGAGATTCACTGGATTGCCCGGCCTGCCTTGGGCGGTACGCCATCCAAACGACACCCAATGTGGCCAAGCCAATCGAGATAGCCGTTCCAAATCCAAGTGGATCGCCTAACACCAAGACGCCAAATAGTGCGATTTGTAATGGCTCAGTTTTTATCCAGACGGTGACAACCACAAAATCGCGTAAGCGCATGGCAGCTAGCATTAATGCCGTGGCTGCTATTTGGGCTGTCGCCCCCAGAAGTGTAAAACTTAGAAATTCAGTCGTCAGTGTTGGCCATGGTGCTTGCGTTAACCACCATGCCAACAGAAAAAAGAGGCACGCAAACGGCAAACCAAACAGAAACCGGACCTGAGTCGCGCCAATAGTGCCTAGTTCTTCGGTTAATCCACGCTGAATGGCATTGCGCCCTACCTGCAACGCGGCGGCAACTACCGTCACAGGAACCCATAACCATGGCCAAACTGTTGCATCAGTGTTCAAAACGTTGCCTCAACCACCAGTAATTTATTGTTTGCTAAGTGTAAGAAAAAAAACAACCCCTGACGGCAAACCGTCAGGGGTTGTTCTTTTAAGGCTTAAAACTGAACGGATCAGGCTATTAGAAGCCCATACCACCCATTCCGCCCATGCCACCCATACCGCCCATGTCACCCATGCCACCTGGAGGCATACCGCCACCACCTGCTGGCTTTTCTTCAGGCAACTCGCAAACGGCCACTTCAGTCGTTAACAGTAGGCTGGCTACCGATGCAGCGTTCTGCAAGGCAGTACGCGTGACCTTGGTTGGGTCGAGCACGCCTTGATCAACCAGATCACCGTACTCACCGGTTGAGGCGTTGTAACCATAATTACCCTTGTTGGCAGCGACCTCGGCCACAATCACGCTTGGCTCATCACCAGCATTGGCGACGATCGTGCGTAAAGGCTCTTCCACTGCACGCAACACAAGCTTGATACCAGCCTCTTGATCCGCGTTATCACCCTTGACTTTCTCGATGGCTGCGCGGGCACGAATCAGTGCAACGCCACCACCAGGTACGATGCCTTCTTCAACGGCTGCACGTGTGGCGTGGAGTGCGTCTTCAACGCGGGCTTTCTTTTCTTTCATTTCGACTTCGGTCGATGCACCAACACGAATCACGGCAACACCGCCGGCCAACTTGGCCACACGCTCTTGCAGCTTTTCACGGTCATAGTCCGAAGAGGCTTCTTCAATCTGAGCGCGAACTTGCTTAACACGCGCTTCGATCGACTTGCCATCACCAGCACCATCGATAATGGTGGTGTTCTCTTTACCGACGTCAACGCGCTTGGCTTGGCCTAACTGCTCAAGTGTGGCCTGCTCCAAGGTGAGACCGGTCTCTTCCGAAATCACGGTACCACCGGTCAAGATAGCGATATCTTCGAGCATTGCCTTACGGCGATCACCAAAACCAGGGGCTTTAACAGCAGTGGTTTTCAAGATGCCACGGATGTTGTTCACCACCAACGTTGCTAACGCTTCGCCTTCGACGTCTTCTGCAATGATCAAGAGCGGACGGCTTGACTTAGCCACTTGCTCCAGAATGGGCAACAGATCGCGGATGTTGCTGATTTTCTTGTCAAAAATCAGAATGTACGGATCTTCTAGGGCCGAGACTTGCTTTTCTGGGTTGTTGATGAAGTAAGGCGAGAGGTAGCCACGATCAAACTGCATGCCTTCCACAACGTCTAGCTCGTTGTCTAACGACTTACCGTCTTCAACCGTGATCACACCCTCTTTGCCCACTTTATCCATGGCATTGGCGATGATTTCACCGATCGAATGATCGCTGTTGGCAGAGATTGAACCCACTTGGGCAATTTCTTTGGTCGTCGTGCAAGGCTTTGACACCTTAGCAAGCTCAGCGACGGCAGCAATCACTGCTTTGTCGATGCCGCGCTTGAGATCCATCGGATTGATACCAGCTGCGACGTACTTGAGGCCTTCGACCACGATCGACTGTGCCAACACTGTCGCTGTGGTTGTGCCATCACCGGCACTGTCTGATGTCTTGGAAGCCACTTCCTTGACCAGCTGTGCACCGATGTTTTCAAATTTGTCTTTTAATTCGATTTCTTTTGCAACCGAAACACCATCTTTGGTCACGGTTGGGGCGCCAAATGAGCGCTCGAGCACCACGTTGCGGCCCTTAGGTCCTAAAGTCGCTTTAACAGCGTTGGCGAGCACGTTCACACCACGTACTATACGTGAGCGACCGTCATCACCAAAATATACTTGCTTTGCAGCCATGAGATTTACCTCTTAAGTTCAGTTCGGTTTTTAGTTAACAATGGCGAGAATTTCTTCTTCGCGGATAACCAACACTTCGTCGCCATCAACCTTGACGGTTTGACCGGCGTACTTGCCAAAGAGCACTTTGTCGCCGACTTTGACGTCTAGTGGCTGAACTTTGCCATCTTCATTTTTCTTACCGGGACCAACTGCCAAGATCTCACCTTGATCTGGCTTTTCAGCGGCGCTTTCTGGAATAACAATTCCGGAAGCCGTCTTACGCTCGTTGTCCAGGCGTTTGACGATCACACGATCGTGCAGAGGACGCAGGGCCATGGAAACACTCCTATTACAAGTTAGGTCATGATTAAAACCAAGACTGAGCTATTTGTTCCTAGCAGCCGATTGTTGATTTCTAGGGCTATTAGCACTCTGTCTCGTTGAGTGCTAATTATAAGGACGAATTGTCAGGTTTCAAGAGGAGAGAGACTGGAAACCCAACTTTTTTTAACCGCCTGACTTTGCTTTGGCAGCCTTACGAGCCATAAAGTCGTTGATGATTTGCGCATGCTCGGGGGTTTTGTGGGCTAGGGCTTGATAGGCCGCTGAAAGCTCAAGTAGATTAGACAAGGAGCTTTGCTGACCTTCGCGTAGCAAACGTTTGGTCATGCGAATCACATCGGCTGAATTAACAGTCATCTTTCGGGCTAATTCTTGAGCCGTGCTCATGAGAGCGTCAGCTTCCACAACCCGTGAAACCAATCCCCACTGCAGCGCCGTGTCAGCGTCGACTGGTTCACCTGTCATCGACATTTCTACGGCGCGTGCCATACCGACAATCCTAGGTAGAAACCAAGCCCCACCATCGCCCGGAATGATGCCCACTTTGACAAAACTTTCCGCAAATGTCGCTGAGGGCGCAGCAATTCGAATATCGCACATACAGGCCAAATCACAGCCCGCTCCGATAGCCATCCCATTGACGGCTGCAATTGTTGGGATTTCGAGGTTATGCAGGGCAAGCGGTAAACGTTGTATGCCATGGCGATACTCTTGCCGCAGGGCGGCCGGCGTGACTTCAGGTTGAATCTGACGGGCCATTTCATCAAGCTTGCCGCCTGAAGAAAACACCTTACCTTCAGCTGTCAGAATCAGGGCTTTGATGGTCGAATCCACCTCAATGCGGGCAAAAACATCGAGCAAAGCCTCTGTCAGCCCTGTGCCGGTTAAGGCATTTCGTGTTGCTGGGTGATTAAGCGACAGGGTGAGTACGCCGTGCTCGTCTTGGGACTCAAGAAGTACATCATTGCTCATGTGAATGACCTTGTTTAACGGTGAAAGAGTGAATGGGTGAGTGAGTTGAAATAGAAAAGGATACGTTCACTAGCGACCGGATGCTTTGGCGCTGATACCACCGGCAACACCGAGGTCTGTTTTTTCAAAATCCTCGATCAGTATGCGAGTGTGTTGTATGGAAATCCCGAGTGCTTGGTCAACTGCCTTGGACAAGGCGGCCATTAACGCCGCCTTTTGAGATTCATCACGCCCAATGATTAAGGCAGCCCTTATTAACGTCATCGGCTGACCTATTTCACCGGCTACGATGGTGTTTTCTGGTTCGATCTCGATCAAATTCACGCGAATCGATGACAACGGCGCTTGAATGCTATCCACCACCGCTTGGGTGCTGGCCGCCAACAGCGATGCTTTCTGTTGCTTTGCGTAACCAGTCGGGATTTGTATCGTTAAAATTGGCATGGCGTTCTCGCTTTTAAAGAAGCAATGGTAGGATTGCCACAAAAGTGCACGGGGCTTGTTTGCCCAGCATCGTGCGGCTCAGGGAAGCGCTAACTAATTAGGCGCTTATTTGATGCAAGCAAAGCCTAACAAATTTCCCCACTTTGGACGACAGTCGACTCGTGTCATCACATCCATCACCCTACAAAAGCAAAGGTGGCCTTAGCCGTTTGAGCGCCGCTTTAGGTTACTCGTGGAAAGGCCTTAAAGCAGCAATGCGCTATGAGGCGGCCTTTCGTCAAGAACTAGCGGTCGCCGCCATCCTGATGCCATGCGCCTTTTTCTTGGGCAGGACTGCTGCGGAAGTGCTAGTGCTGTGCGGCTCCATTTTGCTGGTGCTGATTGTTGAGCTCCTGAATTCAGCAGTCGAAGCCGTGGCTGATGCGGTGTCGTTAGATGACAACCCACTACTCGGTCGGGCAAAAGACCTAGGCAGTGCTGCTGTCTTTCTGGCGGTGGGCTTTGCCATCGCGATTTGGCTGACTTTCATTATTCTGAGATTTATTCCTTTGACATGACATTTACAGAAAAACTCCAACAAGCCTGGCAAGTCAACAACTCCCTACTGATGGTCGGTCTTGATCCAGACCCTGTGCGCCTGCCGGAGGTTCTTTCTCAGAATCATGACGGTCTGTTCGTCTTTTGCCGCGACATCATTGACGCCACGGCGCCCTATGTCTGCGGTTTCAAACCGCAGATTGCCTACTTTTCTGCCATTGGTGCAGAACCCGTCCTAGAGCGCCTTTGCCAGTATCTACAAAAACACTATCCACATCTGGTGCTCATGCTTGACGCCAAGCGCGGAGACATCGGTCCCACCGCTGAAAAGTATGCTGCCGAGGCCTTTGACCGCTATCAAGCCGATGCGGTCACCATTAACCCTTATATGGTCTTTGATTCCGCTGAGCCTTACCTTACCAGAACCGACAAGGGTGTTATTGTTTTATGTAGAACATCAAATCCAGGTGGTTCGGATTTACAAGCGTTGTTGGTTGACGGTACCCCGCTCTACCTGGCCGTGGCTGAGATGGTTGCGGCACGTTGGAATACGGCGGGGCAATGTGGCTTGGTGGTCGGTGCAACCTTCCCGAACGAGCTGGCATCAGTCAGGCGATGTGTCGGTGACGACATGCCGTTGCTGGTTCCGGGCATAGGCGCACAAGGCGGCGATATCGCCACCACCTGCCAAGCTGGTTGCAACACGCAAGGCACTGGCATGATGGTGAACTCTTCCCGAGCAATTCTCTATGCGAGTGCTAACCAGGACTGGGCACAAGCCAGTGCCAGAGTGGCCCAAGAAACACGCGATGCCATTAACCGAGCCAGAACTAAGTAGTCACTGGCTCGACAACAGGAGGCAAATATGATCAAAGGATTAAACCACGCGGCTTATCGCTGTAAAGACTCGGAACAAACCCGGGCCTTTTACGAGGATTTTTTAGGGCTTGATTTGGCGCATTCGTTGCCGATTCACCAAACCAAAACCGGACGCGAAGCATCCGTTTTACATACGTTTTACCGCATGGGCGATGGCTCATTTATCGCTTTCTTTGAGGATCCGACCAGCCCCTTCGAATTCAAATCGCAGCACGACTTTGATTTGCATATTGCACTAACTGTCGATGAGGCCACCCTTTTGGCTCTAAAGGAAAAAGGCGAGCAATTAGACATGGAAGTGCGCGGCATATCAGATCACGGCTTTATACATTCGATCTATTTTCGTGATCCCAATGGCTATGTGGTGGAACTGTGTGTCATTGATGAGTCACTAGATGGTTTAGAGCAAGCCGCTCATGAAATCTTGGGCGATTGGCAAAAAACCAAACCAGCGGTTAGCCATTAACAATTAAGGCTTGGTTTGCTTGATGGTTGGTTAGCGCTCCAACCATTCCAAAAGCCGCTCTAAAGAAAACACCACGGATCCCTGTCGGACAGCCGATCGATCGCCCGTGAAGACATGACTAACTGCGGTTGCAACCGTGTCTTCGGGCGTACGCCTAGCGAAACCAAACCACACCAAACCCACAGGCTTGTCTGGTCCGCCGCCGCCAGGACCAGCAATGCCTGTGGTGGATAAAGCCAATGTGGCCTTGGGAGCCATCGCCAATGCTCCCATCGCCATTTGCTTGGCCACCACCTCACTAACCGCCCCAAACGCTTGCAGCGCGTCAGAGGAGACGCCAAGCTGTGACTGTTTGGACACATTGGTATAGGTCACCCAACCTTGGTCAAACCAAGCGCTACTGCCAGGCACAGAAGTCAGCGCACCCGCCAAAAGCCCACCGGTACAAGACTCTGCTGTGACCAAGTGGTCGCCGGATTTTGACAATAGGCTGGCTACCTGGACCGCTTGCGGATGTGCGCCCTGCTCCGAATCATTCATTGTTACACCTCTCCTCGCCAAATCGGCAGAATCCAATACCAACCAATGCTAATCAGGACACCCGCATATAGGGCGGCTACCCAATCATCCAACATGACACCCCAACCGCCTTTAAACCGCTCATCTAGCCAACCGATCGGGGCTGGTTTGGTTGTATCAAACACCCTAAAGAGAACAAACGCTGTTATCGCCACCCAGATACTGTCGGGAAGCAACCAAAGTAACAACCACATCGACACCATCTCGTCCCACACGATCCCAACATGGTCTGCCACCCCCAAGGCGCGTCCCGCGTTCGCACAAATCCATACCCCTAGAACCGTAGCCAATAGCACTAACGCTCCCAACCAAGGCTCGGGTATCCATTGCTGCATCGGCCACCAAAGGCCGAACGCCAACAAAGTACCCCAGGTCCCAGAGCCAGGCCGAATTAACCCCACACCAAATCCAAACGCCAGCCAGCTGACGGGTCGCCTGAGTAACCAACCCAACGTTGGCCATGGCACATGGTGCCGTTCGCGAGTGGCATTTTTAGTCATCTTCGCCCGAGAAATTGAAATGATCAAATCCGCCACCAGCAAGCACCGTCTTCTCGCCATTGGGCTGTTGCAAGTAGAGACCCGCCTGCTCAGTCACGGTCCCAATTCGGCTCAGTGCGATCGAGTGTTGGTGGCTTATCGCTTCAATGGCTGGGCGAGAATCGACTGGGGCTGTGAAGCACAGTTCGTAGACATCGCCTCCGCATAAAACCGCCGATTGCAAAGCCTCATCGCTCAAAATGCCTTGTGCATGCAGCGAGCTTATCAATGCATGCACAGGCAAACGCCCCCAATCAAGCGTCGCACCCCGATGGCTCGCTGTCAAAATATGCTGTAAGTCTTGCACCAAGCCATCAGAGATATCGATAGCGGCATGAGCCAATGGCAACAGGGCTTGACCAAGCGCAACCCTAGGTTCAGGCTCCTCAAGATAACGACGTATGACTTCAAGCGTGCTTGTGGGCAGATCAAGTTTGCCTGATAAGGCTTTGAGAGCCACATCAGCCGCCCCCAAATCACCGCTGACCCATATGTCATCACCCACTGCCGCGCGGTCACGTCTCAACCCGACTTGCTCTTTGGGCAAGAAACCCAGAGCCGTCACACTGATGGTGATCCCCTGTTGGCTTGAAACGGTATCGCCGCCGATCAAAGGGCACTGCCATTGATCGGCCAACTGATAAAAACCAGCGGCAAAGCCCTCTAGCCAAACGGAGTCGACTTTAGGTATACCAAGACCCAATAGACACGCCAGCGGTGTGGCCCCCATTGCGGCCAGATCCGATAAATTGACAGCCAAAGATTTGTGACCCAAGCGAAAGGCATCGACATCTGAAAAAAAATGCCGGCCTTCGACCAAAAGGTCTTTGCAGGACACGAGATCAGTGTTCGGTGGCAAGCTTAGGCGCGCGGCATCATCACCACCGCCCAACATTTCGGCGCCAACAGGTTTAGAAAAAAACCGGTTGATAACAGAAAATTCGCCCAATGACATGGCGCGCTAGCGTCTTGTTGATCCGCGACTGACTTCGGCGGCGCGCACTGAGAGCGCTAGTTTGTCCAAAACACCATTGATAAACTTAAAACCGTCCGTGCCACCAAATGACTTGGCCAATTCCACGGACTCATTGATTGCCACCCGATATGGCACATCCACTTGGTAGGTCAACTCAAAGCTACCAATCAACAAAATAGCGTGCTCAACGGGTGACAGTTCAGCCAATGGTCGGTCAAGATAGGGATCGAAAGAGGTCCGTAGTTCACTGGCGTTTTTGATAACACCCTGCCAAATCGTGGCAAACCAGGCTGCGTCTGCTTGTTTGAACTCTTCATCATCTTTGATGTGGGCTTCAATGGCCCCGGCTTGATCGAGATCGCTTTGGACTAACCATGCGTACACGGCCTGCAAGGCAAACTCGCGCGAGCGGCGGCGTGCGCTGCGGGGTTTCATATCACGACGCACAGCCTCTTGGGACGATGCGCCATTGGCGCTAGGTTCCGTGATCATTGCTGGCTTTTGACCTCGTCCTCGTTGTCCTCATCCTCATCATCGTCCTCAGTCTCGGGTTCAAGCGCCGCCATTAAATTAGCCATCTCAACGGCCACCTGAGCACAATCACGCCCCTTGCCGCTGGCACGCTCATCCGCCTGAGCCTCGGTTTCTGTTGTCAGTACGCCGTTAACAACGGGAATCCCCGTCTCAAGAGAAACGCGCGACATGGCTGCCGCACTCTCGTTACTGACCACTTCAAAGTGATAAGTCTCTCCACGCACCACTGCGCCCAGAGCAATCAAAGCATCGAACTCGAGTGTCTCGGCCATTTGTGCCAGGGTGAGACCAAGCTCTAGCGCCCCTGGCACTGAAACAATCATGATGTCACGCTCATCAACGCCAAGTTCTTGAAGCTCGAGCAGGCATGAGTCCAACTCAGTTAAACCAACCGTTTCATTAAAACGGGCTCGCACGATACCGATGTGCAGCCCTTCACCATTTAGGTCTGGGGATATTGTGTAGGGGCTCATTCGATTTCCTGTGAAGTGTTATGTGATGCCAAGCCTTCATCGTAACCGGTAATGACCAAACCAAAACCGGGCATGATGCTAGGCATTTTTCTGGGGCGAGCGAGTAATTTCATGTGCCCAACGCCAAGATCGCGCAGAATCTGCGCACCAATCCCGTACGTTCGCAGATCCATTTTTCCCTGCTTGCGTCCTGACCAATGACCGCCACTCGCCGAGTCTTCTTGTAGCTGAGCAAACACAGCATCCGCTTCTGGATCAGTGTTTAAAAGCACCAACACCCCACAAGGAGCTGCTTGGATAGCTTGCAACGCACGGTCTACACTCCACGAGTGACCAGAGCTCTGTGCATCAAGTAGGTCTAACAGCGTAGTGGGCTCATGCACGCGCGCCAGCGTCTCTTGGTCCCGCTCGATAACGCCTTTGACCAAAGCCATGTGAGGTCGACCCTCGACCGTGTCTCGATAAACCGTTAAATCAAAATCACCCCAAGGTGTTTTGATGGGTCGTTGCGAAACGCGTGTGACCACAGACTCATGTTCACTGCGGTACTGGATAAGGTCGGCAATGGTACCGATTTTTAACTGATGTTCACGGCTGTATTCGATTAAATCGGGTAGGCGGGCCATCGTGCCGTCAGGTTTTAAGATCTCACAGATCACAGCAGCAGGCGTCAAACCCGCCATTTCAGTTAAGTCGCAACCCGCTTCGGTATGACCGGCTCTCACAAGCACCCCACCTGGTACCGCACGCAAGGGAAACACGTGACCTGGCTGCACCAGGTCCGCTGGCTTGGCGTCAGCGGCGACCGCCACCTGAATAGTGCGCGCACGATCTGCCACCGAAATGCCAGTATCAACGCCTTCAGCGGCTTCAATAGACACCGTAAAGTTGGTGCCGTATGGCGTGCCATTGCGATTAGACATCAGTGGCAGCTCAAGTTGGCGGCAACGGTCCTCGGTAAGCGTTAGGCACACCAGCCCTCGGCCATGCGTGACCATAAAGTTAATCGCTTCTGGGGTCACAAACTCAGCAGCCATCACCAAGTCGCCCTCGTTTTCACGGTCTTCTTCGTCCACCAAAACCACCATGCGACCGGCACGCAACTCTTGCAAAATTTCGGTCACAGGGGAAATGCTAGGTGCGGAAGACGCATCATCGTGCGTCGCGCTAAGCAATGTGGATGACATACGACACCTTCGCTTGTTCAAGCCTTAAATTCAATTGATTCATTATAGAACCGTGCGAGAGCAAACCTTGTAAAAGCACTTTTTATTACATTTATGAGACTTGTCATCAAATTTAAGGGGTGTAGTCCCTAAAATTAGATTCAATAACAACCTTACTGCACCAACAATCATCATGTCAGAGCAAGAATTAAAGCTACACATTCCTCGCGCTTCGAGAAATGGAATCGAACGAGCGATGCAACGCGGGGCTGTCACTCGCTTGCATTTGCGGGCGCAATACTTTGATACCCCAGATCGCTTCCTTGCGAAATCCGGTATCTCTTTGCGTTTACGTCAAGAGGGCCGGCAGTGGGTACAGACCTTAAAGATGGCAGGAGATAATCCGCTCACGCGTACTGAGCTAAACCACCCAAGGCCTAACGCGACATTGGATTTAACGGTTTATGACGACTCACCTGCGCGTAAGCCTTTGGCTAAAGCGGCCAAAAAATTAACCGTTTGCTACGAGACCGACATCAAACGGATGTTTCGCCGTATCCGTACCCCAGCAGGTGTGGTCGAGGCGGCTTACGACCTAGGGGAAATACGTGCCGGCGCACTTTCGCTGCCTGTTTCTGAAATCGAGTTCGAACTTGTCTCCGGTCAGCTTCAAGCGGTTTTTTTACTGGGTTTGAAGTGGCAAGCAACCCATGCATTGATTCTCGATTTGCGTAGCAAGGCCGAGCGTGGCGACCGCCTAGCCTCTCTCGCACACCGCTTGGCGGGCTTGGGCGATTTAGACGAGCCAGCTACCTCTGCCGCTCGCGCAGCGGCTGTGAAATCTTTCTGGGCGCCGCGACCTGTCATGCCTATTAAGCTCGAGGCAGACTTCACTTGCGAACAAGCCCTCGCTGCGGTCACGCTTGAGTGTCTTGAGCAGATGGCACGAAACAGTGCGGTACTGGCCGAAGTCGACACGGCGGATGTGTGCGTCATGGGTGCCCCAGAACACGTCCACCAATTGCGTGTCGGCATTAGACGGCTACGTTCCTGCTGGTCGCTCTACAAGGGCCTTGCGCCTTTACCACCGGAACCCTGGCGCCAAGCCGTCAAGGAACACTTCAGTGCGCTTGGCACGGCTAGAGATGATGACGTCATGCGAGACACACTCATGCCTGTCTTGAATGCGGCTGGTCAACCTCCGGTCGAGTTTAAGCACCAAAGCGATGATGACTCCTCTAAGCGCTTAACGCGTAGCGTTGCTTTTCAAGGCTGGTTGATTGAACTGCTTGCCTGGGCTGTACAAGCTCACCCGCTGCAAACCCCTTCAGATTTGGATGAGGCGGCGCCCGATCAGGCGTCGGGCAAGTCGCCCAACGTGAAAGCCGCCCTAAAAAAGAAACTCTTTAAATGGCATCAAAGAGTGCTTAGCGATGGCCTGAAGTTCGAAGCACTGGAAATTGAAGCAAAGCACGACCTGCGTAAGCGTGGCAAACGGCTGCGCTATGGTTTGCAATTTAGTGAGTCATTGCTGCCCACCACAAAACTCAAAAACTACCGCAAGCAACTCTCCAAAATCCAAGATATCTTGGGCGAGATGAACGACTTGTATGTTGCCCGAGAAAAGTTTGAAGACATCCGAGAAGATCAACCGCCCGCATGGTTTGCGGTTGGTTGGATCGCATCTAGGCTCGAAGTACTGACCAAAGAGGCTAATCAAGCCTTCGCCAACCTAAAGCACGCCGATCATTTCTGGGATTAGCAGTCTGCGTTTGTGGTTACTGGATCAAGGCTTGTGCGAATTCGGTCGCCACAAAAGGCTGCAAGTCTTCGAGTTGCTCGCCCACACCCACCCAATAAACCGGTACAGGACGGCAGCCTTGGCTGCCGCTCGCTAAGGCGGCCAGCACGCCACCTTTGGCCGTGCCGTCAAGCTTTGTGACAATCAACCCGGTCAAACCCAGCGCTTCGTCAAATGCTTTGATCTGCGCCAAAGCGTTTTGACCGGTGTTGCCATCCACTACGAGTAGTACCTCGTGGGGAGCGCTGGGCTCTGCTTTTTCAATCACCCGTCGAATCTTTTTAAGCTCGGCCATCAAGTTCAGTTGAGTCGGCAGGCGTCCTGCCGTATCTACCATGACCACATCTGTGCCGCGCGCCCGACCTGCCGCCACGGCATCAAACGCGACCGCTGCGGGATCGGCGCCTTCCTGAGCAATCACCGCCACATCATTACGCTGACCCCACTCAATTAGTTGTTCTCTGGCGGCGGCACGAAACGTATCGCCTGCCGCCAATAAAACGCTCGCGCCCTTGGCCCGCAGTGCAAATGCCAGCTTGCCAATTGAAGTGGTCTTACCGGCCCCGTTAACACCAGCAATCATCACAACCAATGGTTTGGTTTGCCCCACATCAAATGGCTTTTCCAGGGGCTTTAAATGCGCCGCCAACACTTCAACCAAGGCTTGGCGAACAGCCTCAGGTTCGTCAAGCCTTTGCTGACGAACGGTCTTTCGCAAAGCTTGTATCAACGTTTCACTCGCAGCCACGCTGGCATCAGCCATAATGAGGGCTGATTCAAGGTCTTCGTATAAGCTTTCATCGACGGTTTTACCAGCGAATAACCCGCCAATATTTCGTCCCGTGCGCGACAGACCCTGCTTTAGCCGACCCATCCAGGATTTCCTGGGTTCGTTGGTGGGTGCGTTGGTGGGTTCGTTGGTAATTTCTTCGGCGGGTTCTTCGATGGGTACTTCGGTAGGCTCGTCGGTGAATTCGCTGGTGGCTTCGCTTTCCGACGGCTTCTTTAAGTCTGTGGACTCTGTGGATGGGGCATTGTTTAATGCCGGTCCAGATGGCGCAACATGATCCCGCCCTTGCTCCTCTGCTGTCGAGGAGTTGTCACGGGTGTTAGCCACAGCGTTATCAGGACCGGAATCAGGCAAGGCCCCTGAAACGGTTTCAGGGACGTTGGCCTCGTCGGTTGGTTTTTTTTTGCGGAAGAATCTAAACATGGTAAGGAAGTATATTCGGATCGTGGGTGGCGAGTATCGTAGAACCCCGATTGAGGTGCCGGATTTGCCCGGGTTAAGACCAACGCCGGATCGGGTTCGTGAGACTTTGTTCAACTGGTTAACCCATCTCTGGGCAGGACAGTTCACTGACAAACAAGTATTAGACCTCTTTGCTGGCAGCGGCGCGCTGGGATTTGAGGCTGCCTCACGCGGTGTCGCCCACGTTCAGCTTGTCGAGTCTAATCCCCAGGCACTCGCAGCGCTTCGCAAATGTCGCGACAAGCTCAAAGCAGAAAACGTTCGTATTCAAGGTGGCTTGGCCCAAACGGCTTTACAGCGTATGGCACACGACCGTTATGACCTGGCATTGCTAGACCCACCTTTCGGACAAGCTTGGTTTCCAAAATTACTAAATGATGTTTGGTGGTTGCTAAGACCGGATGGTCTCGTGTACGTTGAGTCAGAAGACGAGGTGCCAGTGCCCGATAACTATGCTGCGTTGCGTCATGGGCGCGCCGGTGCCGTACACTATCAATTACTTCAACGTATTGCACTGCAAAAATGATCACAGCCATATACCCTGGAACGTTCGATCCACTCACACGCGGTCACGAGGACTTGGTTCGCCGAGCGGCGGGACTATTTGATGAAGTGGTGGTGGGCGTGGCCTACAGCCGAGCAAAAAAACCATTTTTCTCCGTGAACGAACGGGTTGAGATTGCCCAAGAAGTGCTCGGCCACTATCCGAATGTTCGTGTCGCCAGTTTTTCTGGTCTGCTTAAAGACTTCGTTCGCGATCAAAATGGACGGGTTATTGTGCGCGGACTGCGCGCCGTGTCTGACTTTGAGTATGAGTTTCAGATGGCCGGCATGAATCGACACTTGTTGCCAGAAGTTGAAACGTTATTTATGACACCCTCGGATCAGTACCAGTTTATTTCCGGTACCTTCGTGCGGGAAATCGCGCAATTAGGCGGGGATGTGAGTAAGTTTGTGTTTCCTTCTGTCGAACGATGGCTGCAGGTCAAGGCCAAGGAAAGACTTGAACAATCTTGGCCTCAAGACCAATCGCCCTCTTAAAATGTTAAGGCACCAACACAATGGCCCTACGAATCACTGAAGAATGCATCAATTGCGACGTCTGTGAGCCGCAGTGTCCTAATGATGCCATTTCAATGGGCGAAGAGATTTACGTGATTGAACCGAGTGCCTGCACAGAGTGCGTCGGTCATCATGACGAGCCGCAGTGCAAAGTGGTCTGTCCCGTGGACTGCATCGAATTGCACCCACAGTTCAACGAAAGCCAGGAAGCACTCATGCTTAAGTACAAAGCGCTCACCAGCAAAAAGGCTGTCGCTTAAACAACGCTATATAGTGCTCGGCAAAGTACTGTCAGGATGAACCTTGACTAGACGACATTGCTGCTGAAATAAGTTAGATAGCCACGCCGCCACCAAATCACCCTCATCAATAACGTCTAAATGCTGACCATGCAGGCAAGCCTGCCTAAGCACACTGTCGTCGTCCTCAATCACATCCAAAACAATATCTAAGCGCAACATGCCTGGCGCTCGCAGCACCAGGCAGCCATGAGCGATGGCAAGCGTGAGGGTGGCCAAAGCGGGTATGTCATTCAAGCCCAACTGTTGCCCAGCATCATCGACGATGAACCAGCGCTGATGATAAGTTTCGGCAAGGGGATGGTCGATTATCGGACCATCAATAATGGGTTGCGCAGACATAAGTAACCTAGAAATCAGTGATGCACGACGGCATCTTTAACGTTAATGTGAACCACTTAGACAAGATCAGCTAGGCGGCGACTCGATACCAAGATTATCGATAGGTCCCACCAAAACAAAACGGACATCGGCTTGACGCGTTTGAACGCTAAAACCATTTACTTCTCGGCTTAGCTGGCCCTTTAACTGCACCCGCATCGGTAAAACAACCTCTCCCGTTCGCAAATCAATGGCACCTTTATCAGCACTCATCTCGCCCCAGGGGCCATTGGCCTGCCACGAAACCGCTCGCATCAAACCGTCTGACAATTGCCAACGACCTCGGGTAGTTTCAACGAGCAAAGTCATATGGAAATGAAACGTGCTGTCAAGCTTTTTTCACCCTGAGCTTGCCTTCAAGCGAGTTTGATTGGCGGCCTTTCATCTATGGAGGGGATATAAAAGGTCTCCCTGCAAGGTCGCTCC
>JAWOGG010000270.1:0-4241 GCA_046497085.1 Orrella sp. | reverse complement strand
CGCTGCTTCTCGATATGGGGGATATGGGAAGCGCCGTCGTCCGGGTCGCGGGGATATAGTTGGAGATACGGGCAAGACCGGTATCGACCACGTACTTTATGTTGGGTATGGTAATGGATGTTTCCGCGACATTCGTTGCCACGATGATTTTCCGCCCCGCCGCCGGCCTGAAGACCCGGGACTGCTCCGGTGCGGAAAGCCTGGCATAAAGCGGCAGCACGGTGACCGCCTTGTATTGGTTCGCCTCCAGGATGTCGCACGTTTCCCGTATGTCCTGCTCGGTGGGCATGAACACGAGGATATCCCCGAAGGGCGATTGCTTCACGATCCGGTCGACCGCGTGCACCGCCCCGCCCACGTATGAATAGTCGTCATTGTTTTCACCGGCGTCTTCGGCGCAATCGTCAAGGCAAAGCAGACCAGCATAAAGTAGTCCCAGGGACCAAACTCCAGGCCTATGGCCGCTAACGTGGGTGCCAAAAACACCAAAACGATGGCCGAAATGATGCCACCAAAAAAAGACGCCCAAAGGCCCAAGCCTAAGGCAAGGCCAGGGCGGCCCTTGCGTGACATCGGAAAACCGTCAAACGTCGTGGCAATGGCCGAGGGCGTGCCAGGGATGCCGATCAGAATTGAGGCAAACATGCCGCCAGTCAGGCCGCCTACATAGACCCCAAGCATGGTGGACAGTCCCTCAATGGGACTCATGCCAAAGGTAAATGGCAACGCCAAAACCACCGCCATGGTGATAGTGAATCCGGGTATTGAACCCGCAATCAGCCCGGCCAAGACCCCTAAAGCCATCAGCATCAGGTTGTTTAAGGCAAAAACCGCATCTGCTGCGTTTAGGAGGTTTTCAAAGATCATGGCTATTGCTCTGTTAGCTAAACAATTCGCCGGCCGGAAGGACCACGCGTAGGGCAAAAGTAAAGATGGACCACATGCCACCGACCGCTAAGACAGCAATAACGGCGTGCATGAGAAGCAGTCTAGGGCTGTGTCCGCCAATAATGCTTTGCGTGATGAAGACAAACAAGATGCCGGCTAGCAACATGCCCAAATACGGCAGGGCCAGCAAAAACACCAAGAACATCACAAAACAGATCAGCGCGTTTTGATAGGTTTTGAACCAACGCGACCAAGAAAAGGGTTGGGTGTCGGGTTGCGGCTGAGTGACCGAGCGAATCAGATAGATCAGACTCAAGATCGCTAACAGGATCAGAACAAAGCGCGGCCAGATCTCTGATCCCATTTCAGAAAAAGGCACCTCGCGAATCTCGAAGGTCTTCCAAAAAAAGACGCTACACAAGATAAGCAATAACAGCGCGGTTATTGCGTCACGGTTAAGGCGTTTCATTCGTTCTACTCAAGGAATACGCTCAAACTGTCTGAGCATGGGTGTGTGGCCTAAATAGAATCAGGCCCAAGGACATACGCCCGAGAGGCCTGATTTACTGATTAATCAATTATCAGATAATTAATTAACGCGCGCATCATACCGCTCTTTGCGAGCGGTTTGCAGATGCCGCTCAATTTACTTCTTAAACATACCGATCTTGATAGCCAAACGCTCGTGCTCGGCGTAGGACTGCTGCAAAAAGGCGCTGTAGTCTTTACTGCCCTTGTACATCACCATAGAGCCCTTTTCTTCAATGGACTTCACCAAAGCTGGGTCCTGAGCGGCCTTGGCAAAGGCATCTTCCCAGAAAGTGATGTATTCGGCAGGTGTGCCCTTAGGCAACGCGACACCACGGGCCAAGCCGTACAACACATTAACGCCTTGCTCTTGTAGTGTTGGGACGTCAGCGATCAAGGGATCGCGCTTTTCTGTAGCAATACCCAGCGCGTTAAGCGAGCCTTCCTCGATATACTTCTTTGCCGTCAATACGTTGGTCTCGCCCATCATGACGTTACCGGCCAGCAAGGCGGTATTGCGCTCGCGTGTGCCGTCGTATGAGACATAGCGGAACTCGGTGTCTGTCGCGTCTTCAACCAGCAAGAAGATGAAGTGGCTCGTTGAACCCAAGGTGACGCCAACCGTCACTGATTTTGGGTCTTTCTTGGACATTTCGAGCATGCTCTTTAGGTCACTGAACGGTGCTTTGGTTGAAGCGCCAACAATGGAGGGTGTGTAGCTCACGAGCGAGACGGGCTCAAAAGCGTCGTGGGTGAACTTAGCGCGCCCAGTGAGAAAGCTGGTGATAACGCTTTCATGAAGCGCGATCATCATGCAACCGTCGGCTTTGGCATCTTTGACCTGAGCTGCACCGCGAATACCGCCTTGGCCACCTACGTTAACGACTTGCAATTGCGGTTCGATACCGGTTTTGTTGATGGTCTCGACGTAAGTGCGAAAGACGATGTCGGTGTCACCACCAGCACCCCAGGGCACGATTAGCTGTGCTGTTGAGCACTCGGGGGCAGCTGCAGAAGCAGAGGTGCCGAACAGGGCGGCGGTGGCCACGGCAGCTGCTGCGGCCATAAAGCGAGTCTTAGACATAAGGGCTCCTTGGGAACGGTATTGTTGTCATCATTAAAAACAAGATCTGCCAGTGACTATAAAAATAAGATTAATTTTATAGCCGCTGTCTTGGATTCCTACACACATCGAAGCAAAAGTCGTGCCACCAATGAGGTGAAAGCTCTCACAGCTTTTTCATTGTCGTCTGCGGGTGGTCTTTTTTCAAGGGCGCTAAAGTGGGGCATACCCTAGTGCGTGTGCACCACCATATAGCTAAGAAATGCATAGCTTCCGAGTGCTGCGCCCTCACGTATTATGAGGCTTACCGTTCTTAACGAATTGACAGGATACAAGATGAGTGAAGTCACAGAGCAGGGCAATCCTAAAGAAACCCGAGTGGCCATTGCAGGCCTAGGCGCTATTGGCCAGTCACTGGCCAAGTCATTAGCCGCTGGCGCTGTGCCCGGCATGCGGTTGGTTGCAGTATCTGCAAAAAATCATGAGAAAGCACAAACGTTTGTCCAAACGTTGGCCCATAGCGTGCCCGTGCTTACTATTGAGGCCCTTGAGCCGGTGGCCGATATGGTGGTCGAGTGCGCACCGGCTGAGCTACTATCGGATATCGTCACGCCGTTTTTAAAAGCAGGTAAGCGTGCGGTGATTTTGTCGGTGGGGGCCCTATTATTTAATGATCACTTAAAAACGGTGGCAGCCGACCATGGTGGCACCATCATTGTTCCGACGGGGGCTTTGCTTGGTTTAGACGCTGTGATTGGGGCGGCAGAAGGAACCATCAACAGCGTCAAAATGGTCACCCGTAAGCCGCCTCAGGGGTTAAAGGGGGCACCTCACTTAATCGAGCACAACATTGTCGTGGACGGTTTGACAGAGCCATTGAAAGTTTTTGAAGGCAATGCCCGTGACGCCGCCAAAGGATTTCCAGCCAATCTGAATGTTGTGGTTGCCTTGGCTTTAGCCGGCGTCGGCCCAGAAAAAACGACCTTGGAGATTTGGGCCGATCCATCGGTGACACGCAACACCCATACGATCCATGTCGATTCGGATTCGGCCAGTTTCAACATGACCATTGAAAACATCCCCTCAGAAAACCCCAAAACGGGCCGTATCGTGGCCCAAAGCGTGGTGGCTTTGCTTCGCAAAATGGGAGCAAGTCTGCGGGTTGGTACTTAAGTTGACACTTGATTTTTAAGTTGTACGCCGGCGCTTGCTTTCTAAGGAGGCTTTAAGGCGATAGAATCGACGAACCGTCGATAAGCAGCTGCCCTATTGTTATTAGGCCAGCTCTCGAGTCAACCGATAATTAGAGAGGCAACATGGCATTTGACCTGACAGCAGCCCAGCTTGACCTGCAGCAAAAAACCCGCGATTTCATCGCGCAAAAAATCATCCCGCTTGAGTCCGATCCGCGCCATGGTGCACACGGCCCTGACGAATCATTGCGTCAAGAGCTTGTGGCACTGGCCAAAGAGGCCGGCCTCTTGACCCCGCACGCTTCTAAAGAAATGGGCGGCTTGGGATTAAGTCACGTTGACAAAGCGATTGTGTTTGAAGAGGCGGGTTATTCACGTCTTGGACCAACGGCGTTGAACATTCACGCCCCAGATGAAGGCAACATACACCTCATGGAAGTGGTGGCTAGCCAAGAACATAAGGAGCGCTGGTTGCGTCCTCAGGTTCAAGGCGAGATCCGGTCTTGCTTTGCAATGACCGAACCGGCCCCGGGGGGGGGTGCCGATCCATGCATGTTGCAAACGACAGG
>JAWOGG010000190.1:0-8918 GCA_046497085.1 Orrella sp. | reverse complement strand
TACCCATCTCACGGAGTGCGTTGCGCAGTGGCTGGCTATCATAGCCCCTTTTTTAGATAGTGCCAACAAGTACGTTTTTATGACCCTTGTCACTAAAGACGGTTACGGTGGCCTAGAGCACCGCGCGAGCACCGCGCTCGTGACCTCACGTAAAGATCTACCGGTGACATCTAACACCGACCAACCTGACGGATACAGCCAGTTTCTGGGCTTAGTGAGTCACGAATACTTTCACACGTGGCACGTCAAACGCATCAAGCCTGCCGCTTTTGCCCCTTATGACTTACTCGCACCTAATCACACGCGCTTATTGTGGGTGTTTGAAGGATTCACGTCTTACTACGACGATCTGATGTTGGTGCGTAGCGGTGTGCTTGATCGCGACGGTTATTTCAAAGCGCTAGGTAAAACCATTGCATCGGTGCACAGTGGATCAGGTCGCTACAAGCAGTCACTAGCTGACAGTTCTTTCGATGCTTGGACCAAGTACTACAAGCAAAATGAAAACGCACCGAACGCGATTGTGAGTTATTACACCAAAGGCGCGTTGGTGGCTCTTGGACTCGACCTCACTATTCGTCAATCTAGCGATCATTCAAAAAGCCTAGACGACGTTATGCGCGC
Organism: Orrella sp.; assembly: GCA_046497085.1. GTDB lineage: Bacteria > Pseudomonadota > Gammaproteobacteria > Burkholderiales > Burkholderiaceae_B > Algicoccus. The sequence goes on along the minus strand of JAWOGG010000190.1, from coordinate 8,294 downwards.
GCTTTGGCAGCGCTATGGTCAGGCGTTTTACCGTGGCAAGCCCATCGGGCTAGATGAACAAGCGCTTGCAGATTTGATACTTGAGACTACAGGTGTTGATGTCACTGCCGAGCTACAGCAATGGGTTGATGGTTGTGAAGATGTGCCGCTTGGCGATTTGTTCGCTCAGGAGGGGATTGAGCTATCCTGGAAGGCATCAGACAACTGCCCTGACCTTGGCATCACTGTTAAATCAAGCGGCCAAGACCTGCTGATCAGACAAGTGTTTGAGGGCGGGCCCGCTTACTTGGCCGGATTGTCGGCCGGGGATGTTTTAATCGCGGTCAATGGATTGCGTGTCGGCAACAGTCCTGCCTCATTAAAAGAACTGCTCAGGCCCTTCTCGCCTAAGCAAATGATTGAGGTTCATTTTTTCAGAGGTGACGCTCTCAAAGTGGCTCGCATCTGCTTGGACGCCCCCAAAAAATCGATCTGTCAGTTGCAAACGATACGCACTTAAGACATTGTAATAAAAGGCACTTTTACGCGTGACTACTGCTGTGAACTCCCCTGAAATGATCTCTGATTATCACCGCCTGTTCGTGGACGACTTGCCACTACTTGATGTCCGCGCACCGATTGAGTTTGCGCAAGGTGCTTTCCCTTGTGCGTCTAACTTTCCACTGATGAACGACGCTGAGCGGCAAGCGGTTGGCATCGCCTACAAGCAAAACGGACAAGAAGCGGCTATCGAATTAGGTCATTCGCTGGTGAGGGATTCGGTCAAAGAAGCGCGCGTGGCTCAATGGCAAGCCTTTGCTAACCAACATCCCAACGCTGTGTTGTATTGTTTTCGGGGTGGTTTGCGTTCTCAAATCAGTCAACAATGGTTGGCAGAGGCCGGCGAGTCGATACCGCGGGTAGAGGGTGGATATAAGGCCATGCGCCAGTACTTAATCACCGCTTTTGAACAAAACGTTGCCCAGACAACCTTCACCGTGGTCGGCGGATTAACCGGTTGCGGCAAAACCGATGTCATCCGTGCGCTCGATGCCAAGCTTGACCTTGAGGGTGTGGCACGCCACCGGGGCTCTAGTTTTGGTGGCCGAGCCGAAAGGCAGCCAAGCCAAATTGACTTTGAAAACCAGCTATCGATTGATTTGATCAAACATCTGTCCAAGAGCAGCGGCCAAATTGCCATTGAAGATGAGTCTCACTTGATCGGGCGTTGCGCCGTACCGTTGGTCCTACGTCAAAAGACGCAAGCCAGTCCTCTGGTTTGGGTGACCGCGCCGCTGTCTGAGCGAGTCGATCGAATAGTGCGAGATTACGTGATTGACCTGCATAAGGACTATGTAGAAACGTTTGGGATCGAAGAAGGCACCACACGCTACGAGGCACACTTAAGTAGAAGTTTGCACAATTTGCGTAAGCGAGTCGGTTTGGCCCGATACGACGAGCTCAACACCTATCTCAATGATGCCTTAAAAGCCCAAGCCAATAATGGCGACTTTGAGCCACACCGTCGCTGGGTTGAACCTCTGCTGACGCAATACTACGACCCCATGTACGCGTACCAACGCGAACAAAAAGCGCTAAAGCCTCACTTTGAGGGCAATGTGCAGGAAATCATCGAATACCTGCGGCTTCAAGCCCAATCGAGCTGATTCACGCGTCACTGATAGCCTAAAGCCGCGGCTTAATATTTAGCAGCTTCCATCATTTTCAGTCATCTCATGTCCACAAGAAAAATCATCTTTTCACGAATCTCACTTGAGTCCAGCATCGGCATCTTGGCGCATGAAAAACGTGCCACGCAACCCCTTCACATTGATGCTGAAATCGAAGTGGACATCGAAAACCCCGTGGATGATGAAGATATCCATAGCGTGCTGGACTACCGCATGCTGCATGAAGCCATCGTCACTGAATGCACTAAGGGTCACGTCAACTTACTGGAAACATTGACAGACACCGTGGCCACCCGCTTATTGCACACCTTCCCTGCCATTCGACAAGTGACGGTCGAAATAACCAAACCAATGGCTTTTCCTGACACAGCCGGTGTGGCGATCAAAGTCACCAAACACCGTTAAGTGACTCCGGGTATGACCCGATCACTCTTGCCGGCTAAACACCCTGCGGTTTAAGACCCCACGGTTTAGGACCCCGCTTGTGCGCTACGATTTCAATTAATACCAAACGCTGGCGGAGGATAAATCGTGGAGCAGAAAAAAGTCTTGGTTACAGGTGGCAGCGGCGGCATTGGGCGTGCCATTGCACAACGTTTGACCCAAGAGGGTTACCAAATCGTTAACTTAGATCGGGTCAAACCGAACACGCCAGTGGCTAACGAGCAATATATTGAAGTTGATCTGTTAGACATAGAGGCCACCCGAGCCGTCCTCGAAGCCTTGGCTCAACAGGGTGACGTGCTGCGAGTGATCAACAACGCTGGATTTATCCGTCCGGCGACCCTTGAAGACACCACCACGGAAGATTTTCAGGCGGTGGTTAATTTAAATCTTCGCGCGCCGATTTTAGTGGCGCAGACCCTATTGCCAGCGATGCGACGAGCGAACTTCGGGCGAGTGATCAATATTGCCAGCCGCGCTGCGCTAGGCAAAGAGCTTCGGACTGCTTACAGCGCCACGAAAGCGGGGTTGCTGGGCATGACGCGAACTTGGGCGATGGAAAGCGCAGCCGACGGCATAACCGTCAATGCGATTGGTCCAGGTCCTGTTGCCACGGAATTATTTCTCTCTGGCAACCCACCGGACTCACCAAAAACAAAGCAGATTCTTGAGACGATCCCCGTCAAACGGATGGGCACCCCGGAGGACATCGCACATGCTGTCGCCTCTTTGGTCGATGACAGGGCGGGCTTTATCACTGGTCAAGTGTTGTATGTGTGTGGTGGCATGACTGTTGGTCTATCGCACACCGCCTGATGACCTCAGGTATCGATGGATCCCGCTTCGGATACTCCGGATTGCAACCCAGGCCAGCTCGGGCGCGGTACGTCAATACCGACTAACTCAAGCATGCGAACCACCGAGTGATCGATGATTTCACCAATGGTTTGGGGCAAGTGGTAGAAGGCCGGCAAGGGTGGAAAGATAATCCCACCCATTTCCGTGACTGCGGTCATATTGCGCAGGTGCGCCAAGTTGAAAGGCGTTTCACGAATCGCCATAACCAATCGTCGTCTTTCTTTCAGCGTTACATCTGCGGCTCGGGTGATCAGATTGTCTGATAGTCCATGTGCCACGGCCGCTAGTGTGCGCATCGAGCATGGCACAACAATCATGCCTGTGGTGGAAAACGAACCGCTCGCTAAGGTCGCACCAATGTCTCTGACACTGTAGACGTGATCGGCTAATTCTTGAACTTGGGTACGAGATAAGCCGAGCTCATGCTTGATATTGAGCAGGCCTGACGCGGAGACCACCAAATGCACTTCAACGTCGGCCTGTTGGCGCGCGAGTTCGAGCAGGCGAACTGCATACACAGAACCTGTCGCCCCCGTCACACCGACTACTAAACGCCGTTTTGTGCTCACGACGTGGCGCCTGATTCCTCAAGTAGTGTTTTAAGTTCACCACTTTCATTCATTTCGTTCATGATGTCTGAACCACCCACAAACTCGCCTTTGACGTACAACTGGGGAATGGTTGGCCACTGCGAATAAGTCTTGATGCCTTGACGTACTTCATCATCTTCCAGCACATTGACTGTCACTAGTTTGGTGACGCCATTTTGGCGCAGAATCTGAACTGCGCTACCGGAAAAGCCACACTGTGGAAACTGCACGCTGCCCTTCATGAACAACACCACTGGGTTATCGGTAACGGTCTCTTTAATAAAAGTCTGTACATCTGACATGTTCTAGCACCTCAATAAACAATCAATAGAATGGTCACCCATCTCGCTCATTATATGAACCTCCTGACACTCGTGGCTTACCCCCTACGTCGAAGAAGGTTTTTATATGGTTAAAGCCCTCTTGCTCAAAACGTTGGGTGACGTCTTGAGCTTGATCAAAACCGTGCTCTAGCCACAACCAACCACCTGGCCTGAGTCTTTCCCGTGCCCCCGATATGATGACATCGAACGCGGCGAGGCCGTTGACGCCGTCGGTGAGCGCCTGTTTAGGTTCAAACCGCAGATCTCCCTCAGCAAGGTGAGGGTCTTGCGGGTGAACATAAGGCGGGTTAGAGACGATCAGATCAAACCGTTGTTGATCAGCCAAGGCTCCAAACCACTCACCCGCTAGAAATTCAACGGATACGTTCAGTCGCTCGGCATTCTGACGGGCAACCGTAAGTGCCGCCTCACTGATATCGGTAGCCGTAATCTGCGCATTGGGCATCGCTTTGGCCAGACAAATGGCAATAATGCCGCTCCCAGTGCCTAGCTCTAATACTTCGGGTTTAGCAACTGTACTTATAAACTCCAGGGCCTTTTCCACCAAAAGCTCGGTTTCAGGCCGCGGGATTAAAACGGCTGGATCAACGGCGAAGGGCAGACTCATAAATTCACGCTGACCAACCAAATAGGCAATAGGCTCACCTTGTTGACGGCGTGCTTCAAGCGCCAAGTAGGCATCGTATTGATCTGGCGCTAGCAGCTCATCGTCGTGCGCGATCAACCATTCACGCGAGCGCCCCAAAACAAAAGCCAACAACAAACTCGTCTCTAGCCGTGGCAGTGATCGGCGCTTTAGACAATCGCGGATCGTGGGGTTTGTTTCAGACGCCATCGGCTAGGGCGGCAAGCAAATTGGCCTGATGCTCGGCGATCAAGGCGCCAGTCAATTCATCAAGATCACCATCCATGATGGCCTGTAGCTTGTAGAGCGTTAAATTGATGCGGTGATCCGTCAACCTACCCTGAGGAAAGTTGTAAGTTCTAATGCGCTCAGACCGATCGCCTGAGCCGACTAAGCTTTTACGTTCGGCGGCCTCTTTGTCATGTTGCTCACGTTGTTGCTGGTCTTTTAAACGCGCCGCGAGAACTTGCATGGCCTTGTCTCGATTGCGGTGCTGTGACCGGTCATCCTGACACTCAACCACTAGGCCGGTAGGTAAATGGGTGATGCGCACCGCTGAATCGGTTTTATTGATGTGCTGGCCGCCTGCGCCGCTCGCCCTGTAGGTGTCGATACGCAAGTCGGAAGACTGAATGTTGACCTCAGCTTGTTCATCAGCCTCTGGCATCACAGCAACGGTACAAGCAGACGTATGGATGCGACCCTGAGACTCGGTTTCTGGTACTCGCTGCACACGGTGAGCACCCGATTCGAACTTTAAGCATCCGTAAACACCATCACCTTCGATACGTGCGATGACTTCTTTGTAACCACCAACCTCGGCTTCGCTCTCGGACATCAGCTCCACGCGCCATCCACGTCGCTCAGCATAGCGGCTGTACATGCGCAGCAGATCCCCGCAGAACAAAGCGCTCTCGTCTCCGCCCGTGCCAGCACGGATTTCAAGGAAGACACTGCGCGAATCATCAGGGTCTTTAGGCAACAACAAAAACTGTAGGTCAGCCTCTAAGGTTTCGAGGCGAGCGCGACAGCTGTCTGCTTCATCTGCTGCCATGGCTTTCATTTCTGGGTCTGACAGCAGTTCTTTGGCCTCAGCAAGTGCTTGCTCTGTCTCGATAAAGTCGACAAATGCGGTCACCACCGGTTCAAGCTCCGAACGCTCACGAGACATCTGCCGGAATTTTTTCATATCACTGGCGATATCGGGGTGGGCCAACATGGCGTCAACCTCTTCGAGTCGTCGGTGCAATTGCTCAAGCCTTGAGCGCATGGTCGGTTTCATAAGCGGTACAAAGATATGGAGTCAGACTAGGCGGTTAACAATCCAAACAAGGATGTCACCGCAAGGAAAGTAGCAATGAACGGACTGTTTTGAATGTTCAGCCCAGTTGCTAGGGTTCGCGTATCGGCAACTAAGATCGATAGGATCGCTAACGTCGTGTGTCGCGGGCGGGAAACAAGCGAGGCAGCCAACTGACAAGCTGCTGGCGCTCCGCTTCTTCACTTTGGTGTAAGGCCGCTAGTGTGCCGTGTAGATATTTTTGGGTCAGCGCATGGGCTAACTGTTCCATCACCGCTTCGGGCGAGTCGCCTTTGGTTAGGGCTTTTTTAGCGCGTTCTAGTTCGTGAGCCTGTATTTCCTGGGCACCGGCTTGCAAGCCTTTGATAACTGGCACGGTAGAGCGTAGTTGCAGCCAGTGCATGTAATTCCTGACGCGCGAGTCGATGATTGCTTCAGCCTGTACAACCGCTGATTGCCTTGCTTCTGCACCTGATTGCACCACGGCGCCTAGATCATCAACGGAATATAAATACACGTCATCCAAACGACCAACTTCGGGTTCGATGTCACGTGGCACTGCCAAATCAACCATCACCATTGGCAGTCGGCGCCTTTCTCGTGATGCACGCTCAACCATACCCAAGCCCAATATGGGCAGGGTACTGGCCGTACAGGACACCACCACGTCAAATGAGGACAGGCGAGCTGGCAAATCAGCCAACCGCATGGCTGAGGCTTCAAAGCGGTTAGCCAAAACATCAGCGCGCTCGATGGTTCGGTTCGCGACGGCTATCTGTTTGGGTTGGCGGGCGGCAAAGTGGGTGGCACAGAGTTCGATCATCTCGCCCGCGCCAATGAACAGCACTCGGGCTTGGGATAGGTCTCCAAACACCCGTTCTGACAAACGAACGGCGGCGGCGGCCAAAGAAACCGATTGCTCGCCGATTGCAGTTGTGGTGCGCACCTCTTTGGCGACAGCAAACGTACGTTGAAAGAGCTGATGTAAAAGAGTGCCTAGAGATCCGGCATCTTCAGCGGCTCTGACAGCACCTTTCATCTGCCCAAGAATCTGTGATTCGCCAAGCACCATCGAATCCAGTCCACTGGCCACACGGAAAGCATGCCGTACAGCGTGGTCTTGATCGTGCAAGTAGAGGTGCGGCATCAGCGTGTTTTGATCTAAGCGGTTGTAGTCCGCTAGCCAGTTGGGTAACTGTGTGGCTATCTGGTTATCTGCCGCGCAGTAGATCTCGGTTCGATTACAGGTCGACAAGATGGCGGCTTCCTCTATTGCACCACCAAAGGCAGAACGCAAGGATTGCACGGCGGGCTTGACCAAGTCGTCGGACAGGGATAAGCGCTCACGCACCGACACCGGCGCTGAGACATGATTCAACCCTAACGTATAAACACCCACTGACATGGTTAACGGCCGTTTGCTTAAAAACGACGCACTGTTGATGACAATTGGATGAATTATAGAGCCGCAACTACTTTTTCGCACCGAATACCCTACTGCCTTACTCAAAACGAACGCCTTGAATTGGTGTATCATTTCGGTCTTATTGTGGCCTGGTAGCTCAGTCGGTAGAGCAGAGGATTGAAAATCCTTGTGTCGGTGGTTCGATTCCGCCCCGGGCCACCAAGGTTTAGAAGCCCCAGCGTTATTGCGCTGGGGCTTCGTCGTTTGGGGGTCGAGTAACTGGTGTGAGGTGACAACCGTATCTTGGTCAGAATCACTTGTGCTTCAACTATCAATTGGAAAAACATAAATTCACACACAGAAACGGCGGCTCTACGAGCGACATATAACTAGGGGCATAGCACCTCCGGCCTTTTCGGCGGCCAACTTTACCAACATCAGTTATCAGCGATTAAACCGTGCCGACCGACCTAAAACTCTCCAACAGCGCTTTTACCAAAGCTGCAAATGACTGGATTACAAGCCCAAAAACTCAATTGACAGAACGTACGTTATTACGTACCGTCTGCTCAAGGAGCAAAATCATGGCAAACATTACGGCAAGTGAAGCGCGGGCGAACTTGTATCGCCTGATTGATCAGACAGCCGAGACACACAAGCCCGTTGTTATCTCCGGCAAAAGAGCAAATGCTGTGCTGGTGTCCGAAGAAGACTGGAGTGCCATTCAGGAAACACTTCACCTACTGGCTGTGCCGGGCATGCGTGAGTCCATAAAAGACGCGATGGCGGAACCACTCCTCAAAGACAAAAGGAAGCTTAAGTGGTGAGCTGGGATATTGTGTATTCAAAATACGCCATTAAGGACGCTCAAAAAATCTCGGCCGCTGGACTAAGGTGTAAAGCACAGAAGTTATTGGATATTCTCGCGAAGGATCCCTTGCAAAACCCACCACCATACGAGAAGCTTGTGGGGAATCTGTCTGGTGCTTACTCACGCCGGATCAACATACAGCACCGATTGGTATACGAAATTTTTAAAGAAGAAAGGATCGTTCGAG
>JAWOGG010000121.1:0-8997 GCA_046497085.1 Orrella sp. | reverse complement strand
CAAACGGTGGTGTGCTGTATCTACCAGGTGCCCGTACCAACTCATGGATGTTCGGTTTGACCGCTCCTGTCGGTGCTGCTGGCAGCCTCTTTGGTAGCGTTCAGCAAATGATTCCTGGTGGCGATCTTAAGGATCTCACCTCGACATCAACAATGACCGTTGCTTCATTGGGCTACACATACAACCTGTCGAAGCGTACAAACTTGTACGGTTACTACTCCTACGTGAACAACGTGGCGATGGTTGAAGACACAAAATCCAACTCGATTGGTGTCGGTGTCCGTCACAAGTTCTAAATTCTTGCCAGACTTAGTCTGGTTGGTTTAGATCAACAAAAAAGCCCCTTCGGGGGCTTTTTTGTTGTCTGCTCGACATGTTCTTTGTCGAGTAATTGTGTGAACTGGCCACAACATTCCATGAATTGCCACAAAGGTTGTGATGCAAGCGTTTTCCAAAAACCACTCACGATCAGGTCTGACAGTGGTTGAATCAATGCTGTTCGATCAATGTAGCCAAATCAAATGAGATCAACAGGGGTAAAGAGAAATCTCGCTCAGTGGTTTGTTACAACCTGATGTGTGTTTTGTTGAAATTCTGCTGTTAAACCCCACTGAAAGCACATTTTTGAGTGCTTGCAGGGATGGTGAGAATGATACAATCGTGGGGTTTGTACTGACACCGGACTTCACAGATGAACCTTGAACAGTATTTCCCCGTATTGCTATTCATCATTGTGGGCACGCTCATTGGTTTTGCACTGCTGACGGCCGGTTCCGTGATCGGACCTCGGCGTCCCGATGAGCAAAAGCTCTCACCTTACGAGTGCGGTTTTGAAACGTTTGGTGATTCACGCATGAAATTCGATGTTCGCTACTACTTGGTGGCGATTCTCTTCATCCTTTTTGACCTCGAAATTGCATTCCTATTCCCTTGGGCGATTGCGAATGGGACTCTGGGGCTTGTGGGTTTCACCACCGCGATGATTTTTTTGGTGATACTGACAGTAGGTTTTATTTACGAATGGAAAAAAGGCGCGTTGGACTGGGAGTAAGCCAGCAACGCATGTTTAAAGCGGGCATGAGGCCCGATAGACAAAAACGGCTAAGAAGACATGGCAATTGATGGCGTTCTGAAGCAGGGTTTTGTAACAACCAGTGCTGATAAGGTAATCAACTGGGCAAAAACAGGTTCGATGTGGCCGATGACATTTGGTTTGGCCTGTTGTGCAGTTGAAATGATGCACGCCGGTGCTGCACGTTATGACCTGGACCAATTTGGGATTATTTTTAGACCAAGTCCAAGACAGTCAGACTTGATGATTGTGGCAGGAACTTTGTGCAACAAAATGGCACCCGCACTGCGTAAAGTGTATGACCAGATGCCTGAACCCCGTTGGGTGCTCTCAATGGGTTCTTGTGCCAATGGCGGGGGCTACTACCACTATTCATATTCGGTGGTGAGAGGTTGCGATCGCATTGTGCCAGTCGATGTCTACGTGCCCGGCTGTCCTCCGACAGCAGAAGCACTGGTTTATGGCCTACTGCAGATGCAAAACAAAATCCGTTTGACTCACACCATCGCTCGCTAAGCGTATAGCTTTATCAGTGTGAAGCGCATCGACAACGATGCCTTGGCATTAGACGAACACATTTCAGGTTGATTTCATGTCAAGACTTTCTAACTTGCAACAAAACTTGCAACAAACGTTTGGGCAAGAAGCGGAATTGTTAATGGCGTATGACGAACTCACGTTGACAATCCCGCTAGATCAGTGGATATCGGCTTGTGAGCGCTTACGAGACGAACCTAGTTTGGCATTTGAGCAGTGCATGGACCTCTGTGGCGTTGATTATTTGACCTATGCACGTGGTAAAGAGGGCCAGCCTGAGGCGCACAGCCCTGAATTTCCAGCGCGTTATGCGGTGGTTGCTCATTTGATGTCCATTCAACACAACTGGCGTCTGCGCGTAAGAGTCTGGGTTGCTAACAATGAATTCCCAGTGGTTCCTTCACTAGTCAACGTTTGGCCAAGCGTTAATTGGTTCGAGCGAGAGGCGTTTGATTTATTCGGTGTCGTGTTTGAAGGGCACCCTGACTTGCGACGCATTCTGACTGATTACGGATTTATTGGTCACCCATTTCGTAAAGACTTCCCCATCTATGGCAACGTTGAGATGCGATATGACCCTGAACAGGGTCGCGTCGTCTATCAGCCCGTCACGATTGAGCCGCGGGAAGTGGTACCTAGGGTGGTTCGGGAAGATGGATACGGTGTGGGGCGTTAATCATGGCTGAAATTAAAAACTACACATTGAACTTTGGGCCCCAGCACCCTGCAGCACACGGTGTGCTCCGGTTGGTCTTGGAGTTGGACGGTGAGGTGATTCAAAGAGCCGATCCGCACATTGGCTTATTGCACCGCGCCACAGAAAAGTTGGCAGAAAACCGCACCTATCTGCAAGCATTGCCTTACATGGATCGACTCGATTATGTCTCGATGATGTGTAATGAACATGCTTATGTGCTGGCAATTGAAAAGCTCATGGGCGTGACACCGCCTGTGCGGGCTCAGTACATCCGTGTGATGTTTGATGAAATCACCCGTTTGCTGAATCACCTGATGTCATTGGGTTCTCATGCCCTAGACGTTGGCGCCATGGCGGTCTTTTTGTATGCCTTCCGCGAGCGTGAAGATCTGATGGATTGCTACGAGGCGGTATCAGGTGCTCGCATGCACGCCGCTTATTATCGTCCTGGCGGTGTCTATCGCGACTTGCCAGGCAGCATGCCGCAATATGGCGCCACAAGCGAGTTCAGGGGCGCCAAAGAAGTTCGCGAAATGAACGATGCAAGATCCGGATCGTTGTTGGACTTCATCGAAGACTTCACTAACCGGTTTCCGACTTGCGTTGATGAGTACGAAACGCTGTTGACTGATAACCGTATTTGGAAACAACGCTTGGTGGGTATCGGCGTGGTGGATCCAGAGCGGGCTAAAGCACTGGGTTTTACTGGACCGATGTTGCGGGGCTCTGGTGTGGCTTGGGATTTGCGCAAAATGCAGCCCTATGAAGTCTATGATCGTATGTCGTTTGACATACCAGTGGGCGTCAATGGCGACTCGTATGATCGGTACTTGGTTCGCGTGGCGGAAATGCGTGAAAGCAACCGCATCATCCGTCAATGTGTCGAGTGGTTACGCAACAATCCCGGTCCTGTGATGTTAGATAATCACAAAGTCACACCACCGCAGCGCACCGACATGAAATCGAACATGGAAGAGCTCATTCACCACTTCAAGCTCTTCACGGAAGGTTTTCATGTGCCGGAAGGACAAGCCTATAGCGCCATTGAACATCCTAAAGGTGAGTTTGGTATCTATTTGGTCTCTGACGGCGCCAATAAGCCCTATCGCCTGAAAATTCGGGCTCCTGGCTTTGTGCATTTGCAAGCGCTTGATGAAATGACTCAAGGCCACATGCTCGCCGATGCGGTAACGATCATTGGCACCCAAGATATTGTGTTTGGCGAAATCGATCGCTAATGGGTCACACGGAATCATACGGACACTTTAAAACCATGCTTCTCTCAGAACAGGCGTATCAAAGAATTGACAAGGAAGTGGCAAAGTACCCCGCCGATCAAAAGCAATCTGCCATCATGGCTGCACTGACGATCGCTCAAGACGAGCAGGGTTGGGTCTCAACCGAAGTGATTGAGGATGTGGCACGGTATTTGGAGCAAACGCCCATCTCCGTACAAGAAGTGGCGACTTTCTACAATATGTATGACGTCAAACCCGTGGGTCGCATCAAGTTGACAGTGTGTACCAACTTGCCCTGTGCCTTGCGTGATGGTGACAAGACCGCAGACTACCTAAAGACAAAGTTAGGTATTGAGTTTGGTCAAACCACCCCAGATGGTCAGTTCAGTCTGGTTGAAGGTGAGTGCATGGGTGCTTGCGGTGATTCGCCGGTTTTATTGGTCAACAACAAGCACATGTGTGTGAGGATGTCGCAGCAGCGTATCGATGAAATGCTGGTGGACCTATCAACAATTAAGGAGGTTTGATCATGTCATTGTCTACCGTCCTAGAAAAGTATTCGCAAGGTCTTGATCCCAATCCTGGAAATGATCTAGACAGCTCAATGTGCTTGCATGGTCGTCACCTAGCACCACAAATTGTTGCTGACTTAGATGGTCAAAACTGGCGACTAGCCGACTATGTGAAGCGTGGTGGCTACGAAGCACTGAAAAAGATTCTGGCCAGTGGGATGACCCAAGAAGAGGTCATTGCTGAAATCAAAGCGTCTGGTTTGCGAGGACGTGGTGGCGCCGGGTTCCCTACGGGCCTGAAGTGGAGCTTCATGCCGCGTACATTTCCAGGCCAAAAGTACCTCGTCTGTAATTCCGACGAAGGTGAGCCAGGCACTTTCAAAGACCGAGACATCCTGCGCTCAAACCCCCATATCGTGATCGAAGGCATGGCGATTGCTGCTTATGCCATGGGTATCTCTGTCGGTTACAACTACATCCATGGCGAAATCTTTGAGGTGTATGACCTCTTTGAAGAGGCGCTAGAAGAAGCGCGCGCTGCAGGATTTTTAGGTGACAAAATCTTAGGCTCGGATTTCAGCTTTCAGCTACATGCCTTTCATGGATACGGTGCCTATATTTGCGGTGAAGAGACAGCGTTGCTTGAGTCCTTGGAGGGCAAAAAAGGTCAGCCTCGTTTTAAGCCACCTTTCCCTGCTAGCTTTGGTTTGTATGGCAAGCCAACTACGATCAACAACACCGAAACATTCGCCGCTGTCCCATGGATTATCCGCAATGGCGGTCAAGCGTATTTAGACATTGGTATTCCCAATAATGGTGGCACCAAAATATTTTCTGTGTCTGGCGATGTTGCCAAACCAGGTAATTATGAAGTACCCCTCGGTACGCCATTCTCAAAGCTACTTGAACTAGCCGGCGGTATGCGCGATGGTCGCAAACTCAAAGCAGTGATTCCTGGTGGATCGAGTGCGCCAGTCATCCCAGGTGACACAATGATGGATGTCACGATGGATTATGATGCGATCTCAAAAGCAGGTTCGATGCTTGGATCAGGCGCTGTGATCGTTATGGACGATACCCGTTGCATGGTGAAGTCATTGTTAAGACTGTCTTACTTCTATTTCGAAGAGAGCTGTGGACAATGCACCCCCTGCCGTGAGGGTACTGGCTGGTTGTACCGCATGGTTGATCGGATTGAGCATGGTAAAGGACGGCCTGAAGACCTTGATCTGCTTGACTCGGTGGCAGGTAACATCATGGGGCGTACCATATGTGCCTTGGGCGATGCAGCCGCCATGCCAGTGCGTGGCTTCTTAAAGCATTATCGTGACGAATTTGCCTATCACATCGAACACAAGCGATGTGTCGTGGCACCTTACCTTTGATTTGGATGCAACATGGTTGAATTAACCATCGACGGCAAGACAGTGGAAGTTCCTGAGGGCAGCATGGTGATGCATGCGGCTCATAAGTTGGGCGTCTACGTACCGCACTTTTGTTATCACAAAAAGCTCTCAATCGCGGCGAACTGCCGCATGTGTCTGGTCGAGGTAGAAAAGGCGCCCAAAGCCTTGCCTGCGTGCGCAACCCCGGCGACCAATGGCATGGTTGTGCAGACCTGTTCGGAAAGAGCAGTTGCTGCCCAGAAGGCGGTGATGGAGTTTTTGTTGATCAACCACCCCTTAGATTGCCCGATTTGTGACCAAGGTGGTGAATGCCAATTACAAGATTTGGCCGTTGGTTATGGTGGCTCAGCATCGCGCTACGATGAAGAAAAGCGCATGGTGTTTCACAAAAGCCTAGGGCCGTTGGTTTCTGCTGAAGAAATGACGCGCTGTATTCATTGCACCCGCTGTGTGCGGTTTGGTCAAGAAATTGCCGGTGTAATGGAATTAGGTATGCTCAATCGCGGTGAGCATGCAGAGATCACCACATTTGTTGGTCGCTCGGTTGACTCTGAGCTCTCTGGCAACATGATCGATATTTGTCCGGTCGGTGCTTTGACTTCCAAACCCTTCCGTTACCAAGCCCGCACTTGGGAGTTGGCACGCCGTAAGACTATTTCACCGCACGACAGCTTAGGCGCCAATTTGGTCGTTCAAGTCAAAGCCAATGAAGTGATGCGCGTCGTGCCATTTGAAAACGAGTCCATCAATGAGTGCTGGATCAGCGACCGTGATCGATTCTCTTACGAAGGATTAGGCGTTGACCGACTGTCAGAGCCCATGATCAAGGGCGACGATGGTCAGTGGCGTGAGGCCAGTTGGTCAGATGCCCTTCAAGCTGTTTCGCAAGGTTTAAAGCGGATACGCGATGAGGACGGGGCCAATAAAATTGGAGCTCTTGCGACCGAGACGGCCACACTCGAAGAGCTTTCACTGCTCTCGCGTGTGATGCAGGGCCTAGGCACGAGCAACATTGACGCCAGAGCCCGTTTACTAGACCCCCATTGGGACCAAGCGCTATCGGGTGTGCCCTGGTTAGGGGAGCCCGTCGAAGCCATGGCCCAACACGATCGTGTGCTTGTGGTTGGTGCGTTCTTGCGCGCTGACCATCCTTTGATGACGCAACGGCTTCGTCAAGCCGCCAAAACGGGTACCCAGATCAACGCTATAGATACGGCAGCAGATGACCCATTGCTGGCCTTGAAATCCAGAATGACAGTGGCGACATCTCAACTGGCTAACGCGCTAGCGGAAGTGGTGGTTGCGGTTGCAAAGATCAAAGATGTGGAAGTGCCTTCGGCATTCAAGGATATCTCAGCGTCAGAGTCCGCTCAAAAAATGGCTGAAAGCCTTACGAGCGGCGAGAAAGTGGCGGTGTGGTTGGGCAATGCTGCCGTGCACGCGCCTGACGCAAGTGCGATAGCAGCCAACGCTCAGTGGATCGCGCAACAGTGTGGCGCTGTGTTTGGCTTTTTGACTGCTGGTGCCAATACGGTTGGTGCTTATCTTGCTCAGGCCGTACCTGCTACCAACGGTAAGAACACTGCACAAATGTTGTCAGAGCCATTGTCGGCTTATGTCACATTACATCTTGAACCTGCTTTTGACACCAGCCTTGGCGAACAAGCCGTCAAAGCGTTGCAATCAGCCAAATTGGCTGTGGCGCTGACGGCTTACAAATCAGCCGCGCAAGACTGGGCAACGGTCATGTTACCGATCGGACCATTTACGGAAACATCGGGTACTTTCATCAATGCTCAAGGAACGCCACAAAGCTTTAAAGGCACGGTGGCAGCGCATGGTCAAAGCCGTCCGGGTTGGAAGGTGTTGCGCGTCCTAGGGAATTTATTGGGTTTGCCTGATTTCGAAGAGGAATCGTCTGAAGCCGTTCGCGACGCCGTTTTGTCTAGCAATGTCACGACTCGCTTGAGTAACCAGATCAAATCCGACCTTAGCCTTTCACAACCTCGGCCAAAGGGCTTGGAGCGTGTGGCCGATGTGCCTATCTACCGATCCGATGCGATCGTACGACGGGCAGAATCCTTACAGCTAACCAATGCATCCAAGCCTCCAGTGGCACGTTGCCATCCAGACACGTTGAGTCAGTTGGGACTGAATGATGGTGATGAGGTGAGACTGACCTCTGACAATGGATCGACTGTCTTGCTGGCCAAGGCTGATGAAACACTGGCACGCGACTGCGTGCGCGTACCAGTGGCCTTTGAACAGACTGCTGTACTGGGAGCCTCGCACCAAGTCCTGCAGATGGAGCGTATTTAATGGACTTGTTAGATGTTCTCCAGGCGCAAGGCACAGCTTTGATGGGACCATCGGCTTGGTTGGTCGTATGGACGTTAGTCAAAATTGTGGTGATCGCCGTTCCCATTATTCTTTGCGTGGCCTACCTGACGTACTGGGAACGCAAGATGATCGGCTCAATGCATACGCGCGTCGGTCCAAACCGAGTTGGTTTTAGAGGACTGTTACAGCCCTTTGCAGACGTACTGAAACTGCTGACAAAAGAAGTGATCGTGCCAAGCCAGGCGAACAAGGTTTTGTTCATTTTGGCGCCTGTGGTCACACTGATGCCAGCGCTAGCGGCTTGGGCGGTGATTCCATTTGGTCCAGAACTGGTTTTGGCTAACGTCAACGCTGGGCTACTTTACGTGATGGCGATCACTTCAATTGGTGTGTACGGCGTGATTGTGGCTGGTTGGGCATCGAACTCAAAATATGCCTTCTTGGCGGCCATGCGGGCTTCAGCGCAAATGATTTCCTATGAGCTCGCCATTGGATTCGTGTTGGTGACCGTATTGTTGGTTTCCGGCAGTCTAAACATGTCCGAAATCGTAAACGTGCAAAATCGCGGTTGGTTTGCTGACATGGGTTTGACATTCATGTCCTGGAATTGGTTGCCTTTGCTGCCGTTGTTTGTGATTTATGTTGTGTCAGCCGTGGCTGAAACCAACCGACATCCATTTGACGTGGTCGAAGGGGAGTCTGAAATTGTTGCCGGGCACATGGTGGAATATTCCGGTATGGCGTTCGCCCTGTTTTTCTTGGGTGAGTACGCCAACATGATTTTGTTGTCATGTATTGCTGCCATCATGTTCTTAGGTGGTTGGGCGCCTCCCTTGGATATTGCCATCCTGCACTGGATCCCAGGCTGGTTATGGCTTGGCTTAAAAACCTTTATGGTGGTGTCCCTTTTCGTTTGGTTCCGGGCGTCGTTCCCTCGGTACCGATACGATCAGATTATGCGATTGGGATGGAAGGTCTTTATTCCGCTCACCGGTGTCTGGTTAGTGGTTGTTGCGATTTGGATGCAAACACCCTGGAATATCTGGAACTAAGAACATTTGAAACTGAGCGCTAACTGACAGCAACATAGTCAAACGAGGCAAGTGATGGAAGCGATCAAAGATTTTTTCGGTAGTCTGATGCTGCTTGAGTTACTCAAGGGCATGAAACTCACTGGTAAGTACTTTTTTAAGCG
>JAWOGG010000105.1:0-7257 GCA_046497085.1 Orrella sp. | reverse complement strand
ACCGGAAGACAAGCAAGCCGTGGCCCGTGCTCGTAAGATTCAGCGATTCTTGTCGCAGCCGTTTCACGTGGCTGAGGGGTTTACTGGCGCACCTGGTAAGTATGTCTCATTGGCCGAAACAATCCCCGGTTTCAAGATGATTGTTGAAGGTGAGTGCAACGCGCTTCCAGAGCAGGCCTTCTACATGCTCGGCACCATCGATGAGGCCTTTGAGAAAGCCAAGACGATCCAACATGGAATTCAACATGAGCAGCATCAAAGTTGATGTGGTCAGTGCAGAGCAGTCTCTGTTCTCAGGAGAGGCCAAATTTGTTTCGTTGCCTGGTGAGTCGGGTGAGCTTGGTGTGTTGCCAGGCCACACGCCACTGATCACTCGTGTCCGTCCGGGCACCGTCAAAATTGTGATGACAGACGATACAGAAGAGTCCATCTTTGTGGCTGGTGGTTTGCTAGAGATTCAGCCCAATCATGTGACGGTATTGTCTGACACGGCTATTCGTGCTGCAGATCTCGATGAGGCGAAAGCCGAAGAAGCACGTCGCCAGGCAGAAGAAACCTTGCGTAATGCGAAAGACAAGACCGACATTGCGACGGTCCAAGCTGAGTTGGAAATGTTGGCTGCTCAAGCGTTAGCCGCACGCAAACTTCGCAGCGGTCGAGGTACTCACTAGACGCCTGCGGTCAATACGGATGCGTTAACTCCGGATAGATGAAAAGCCCTCTGCTCTGTACGCTAGAGGGCTTTTCATTTTTGGGGTTAATTGATGCGACAACACATCGATTTGGCGGTCTTAGACCTTGAGACACATCGCACTTGGGTTGATGAGCTCTTGGAGCGTTTAAAACCTGGCTTAGAAAAGGTGCGTGTTCACCGGATAAAGTGGGACCAAGGACTCGAAATCAACTCAACTGAAGGGTCGACTCAATCGAGTGGTGCGACTACTCGAACGGATCTCTTTTTGATTGCCCAAGTTCAACTCAGACGGTTTGATGCTTTGTTGATGCCGGTATCCCTAGCCACGTTAGGTTGGACGCGACAGACATTGGCTGGCGCGCCCCGTGGACCATCAATCCCCATCATTGGACTTTTAAATGATTTGAAGTCAGGTGCGATATTGGATTTGATTGAGTTGGGCATGACAGATTTTGTCACCACCGTGGCGTGTCCTCAAGCGTTCCGAGCTCGCCTCATTAGTGCAGTGTCACGAGCACCAAAAGCACTGAGTCTACGCGAACCAAATAATCAGATAGAACATGGGCGTGGGCGTGGGCGTGGCGCAATCCGAACAGAGGCTGTGTCTGTCAGTGACACCATGTTGTCTGGTCGACCATCTATGACGACCAAGCTTGAAAGCACCATGAACATCGCTAAATCATCGTCTCGCTGTACGGGGTGCTACATCAAAGTGTCAGCGCTTGGTTGGCCAGATCAAGGCTTTGGAACAAGCAAGAAACGCTTGGTTGAGTTATTTGAAAAGCAATATCTACTGGCCGCTTTAAAGCGCACTGATGGCAATATCACTGCTGCGGCCAGCAACTCACAGAAAAACCGTCGTTCATTTTGGGAGTTGTTGCGCAAGCACGGTTTGGTCAGTGGCCGTTGGTCAACCGAAGATGAAAGTGATGGTAAGGGCGCGAGCGATAGCGAAGGGTTAGTAACAGGATTGGGTGAAGGGTTGGGGGAAGAGTTAGGGGCAGGGGTCATCCCAAGGGTAAAATTCCTCATCGAACATGAACCTGGAATCAAAATTGACATCAGTAAGCCTTAAAAATGATACTTTTTTGCGGGCACTTAACCGCGAGCCAGTGCCGTATACGCCGCTTTGGTTGATGCGCCAAGCTGGCCGCTATTTGCCAGAGTACCGAGCGACCCGTGCACGCGCGGGTTCCTTCATGGGGTTGGCGACTGTGCCTGAAATGGCGACTGAGGTCACGCTTCAACCGTTAGAACGCTACCCGTTGGATGCGGCCATATTGTTTTCTGATATTTTGACGGTACCGGACGCCATGGGGCTAGGTTTGGACTTTGTGGCTGGAGAAGGCCCCAAGTTCGCTCGCCCTTTGCAGGACGAAGCAACAGTCAAAGCGCTCACCGTGCCTGATATGTCTAAGCTGAGCTATGTTTTTGATGCGGTCAGTATGATTCGTCGCGAATTAGACGGACGGGTTCCTTTGATTGGTTTCGCAGGCAGTCCATTCACCATTGCTTGCTATATGGTTGAGGGTCAAGGTAGCCGTGAATATCGCCTCATCAAAACCATGATGTACGCACGACCTGACTTACTGCACCATATTTTGTCGATAAATGCGCAAGCGACCACGCAATACCTTAATGCCCAAATTGCAGCTGGGGCGCAGGCTGTGATGTTGTTTGATAGTTGGGGCGGCGTTTTACCGGATGGCAAATTCCAAGCCTTTTCCTTGGCTTACACCAAGCAAGTCATCGAGGGCCTTAACCGACAGCATGATGGCCAGAAAATCCCGGTTATTGCTTTCACGAAAGGTGGCGGACCGTGGCTTGAGCAGATCGCTGCCTGTGGCGCGAACGCCATTGGCTTGGATTGGACCGTAGACTTGGCACAAGCTAGACGCCGCACGCAAGATAGTGTTGCATTTCAGGGCAATATGGATCCGATGGCACTATTTGCGGGCGAATCGGCCATCAGGACCGAAGTCAGGCGCTTGTTGGACGCGTTTGGTCCGGTTGAGGGTGGCGGGCATGTGTTTAATTTAGGTCATGGGATTTCCCAGTTCACACCACCTGAGGCAGTGTCGGTTCTTGTTGATGAGGTTCGCAACTACAGTCCCCAGTTTCATGCTTAATGAGCGTGATTTTGGTGCATTGCAATCAACAGATCGGTCGGTTATGCACAATTAGAAAATGTGTTAGTAGTTACCCTAATTTAAATATAGCCATATTTTAAAAATACTATAACACCTTGAATTTAAACGAAAATAATCAGGTTACAAAAATTTTACTTTTCTGATGACTTAACTTGACAGCCTTGCTTTACTCATGTTCAACAAGGTTTTCCCCAAAGTTATCCACAGGCATATGGGCATAAACACAATAACGTCCCTTCTTCAGTGTTTTAGGGCCTTCATCGAGAATTTACTTTAAGTCATGGCGAGCAATGAGCGACCTAAGGCGTCTACAGTGAAGGCGCATGAAGTCTACATCCGGGTCGCGCTTGACGTGCCACTCGAAGGCCCCTTTGACTATAGTGCCTCCATGCCTGTGCCTGTGGGCACTAGAGTAGTGGTGCCGTTTGGACGGCGTCGGTTGATTGGCATCACCGTTGCCACAGGGGTTGAACCCGTGATTGAACGGTCAAGCATCAAAGAAATCGAGCGAGTACTCGACGATTTGCCGCCCCTGCCTGACACGTGGTTGGCTTTGGCGACATTCGCGGCTCACTATTACCAGCGTCCAGTGGGCGAGGTCATGATGCCTGCGTTGCCTGTGCCATTGCGACGCCTAAGTTATTACGAGGGTAAACGGTCAGGCGAAGGCCCAGTCGTGAAGTGGGCTACCCGACAAAACAAAAAACAAACGACTGAAACCGTATTGCCAGAGGCAGCACTTCAGGTAGATCTAAATGAGGCTCAGGCCGCCGCTGTTAAAGCACTCGTCGCGCAGCAGGCCTTCAACGCATACCTCCTGCACGGTATTACCGGTAGTGGCAAGACACAGGTCTATTTGGCCGCAGCTGCTCAAGTGTTGGCGCGTGGCGGACGGGTGCTGTTTTTAGTGCCAGAAATCAATTTAACGCCGCAGTTTGCAGCCGCCCTTGAGCATCGGCTAGGTCATGTCGTGCCAACCCGCGCAGTGGCCGTTTTACACAGTGGGCTCTCGGATGGTGAGCGACTAGACGCCTGGTTAAGAGTCTATGATGGCACGGCTCGAATTGTGTTGGGCACGCGCTTGGCCGTCTTTGCGCCAATGACAGAAATCGATCTGATTGTCGTTGATGAGGAGCATGACCCATCCTACAAGCAGCAAGAGGGATTGCGATATTCGGCACGAGACCTAGCAGTCTGGCGCGCACAACAAAGCCAAGCCGTGATTGTTTTAGGGTCGGCCACGCCAAGCCTAGAATCTTGGCATAAGGCTGAACGTGGGCAATATCATCTCTTAACATTACCTGAACGTGCGACACAAACCACGCTACCTGAGGTGCGTTTGATCGACACACGCCGTCTTGCCCTAGAAAACGGGCTTGCACCGATCTTGATCGAGTCAATTGAAGAGACTTTGGCGCGAGGCAAACAAGCTCTGGTGTTTTTGAATCGCCGTGGGTACGCCCCAGTTCTGCATTGCAACAGTTGCGGCTGGGTCAGTCAATGCGACCATTGCAGCGTATTTGCGGTTTTGCATCGCCAAGGCCCGCAGCGCCTGCGCTTGCAGTGCCATCATTGTGGCGTCCAGCGACCTGCGCCACGAGCTTGCCCTGTTTGCGGAGACCAAGATCTACAACCCATGGGCCGGGGCACCCAACGGCTTGAGGAGCATTTGGCCGAACGGTTTCCTCAGGCGCGTCTTGCGCGTATTGATGCCGACAGCACCCGTCGTAAGGGCAGCGCGCAAGCGCTGTTTGATCAGGTGCATGCTGGTGAGGTTGATATCTTAATAGGCACACAGATGGTGTCTAAGGGTCATGACTTCGGGAACTTGGGCTTGGTGTGTGTCCTTAATGCCGATTCGACTCTGTTTTCTCAAGACTTTCGGGCGCCAGAACGTTTATTTGCCCAATTGATGCAGGTCGCGGGTCGCGCTGGCCGACATGAGCAGGCCGCTGTCGAGCAAACCGCCAGCGAGCAAGCACTTAGTCCGGCGCGTGTACTGATCCAGACAGGTTATCCAGATCAACCCGTCTATCAAGCGCTTAAGGCTCATGATTTTGCGGGATTTGCCAAATCGCTTTTGCAGGACCGAGAAGCCGCAGGGCTTCCGCCATTTGCTTTTCAAGCATTACTGACTGCTGAAGCTGCTGAGTTGGCGCAAGCGTTGGGTTTTTTAGAGGAAGCGCGCGCTAGTGCGACACAGTGGCTCACAGACCATGCACTGACTGACCAAGTGGTCCTTTATGATGCGGTACCGCTCAGGGTTGTTAAAGTGGCGCGAGTGTGTCGAGCCCAATTGTTGATAGAGTCAACCGTGCGTGCTGATCTACACCGGCTGTTGCGCGGTTGGCTGCCCTTACTCGGTCAGCGGCATGGTACGCAACGACTACGTTGGCAAATTGAAGTCGACCCGCTAGAGATCTGATGCCAATGAGACATTCAAACACAGAGGTAGTTTGTTGAACGACGAAATGGTTTTGGAGAGTATGAATGCGGCACAACGCGAAGCGGTGCGGTATTTGGACGGTCCGAGTTTGGTGTTAGCGGGTGCCGGTTCAGGTAAAACTCGAGTCATCACCGGCAAGATCGCCTATCTGATCCGAACCTGTGGCTATTCTGCTCGCAAAGTGGTGGCGGTGACTTTTACAAATAAGGCGGCGCTTGAGATGCAGGGCAGATTATCGGCCTTGTTACAAAAGCCACAAATGCGTGGCCTCACGGTTTCCACTTTTCACTCGTTTGGGGTCAGATTTTTACGCGAAGAGTACGCTGCTGCAGGCCTTAAAAAAGGCTTTTCAGTCTTGGATTCGCAAGATTGTCTGGGCTTGATTCAGTCTTTGATCGCCACCACCGACCGGGCCCGCTTAAAAGCGGTTCAGCAGCGTATTTCGTTATGGAAAAATGCCTTGGTCACGCCCGACCAAGCAGCGCATTTGGCCGATTCACCTCAAGCGTTGGAAGCGGTCCAAACTTATCACAGCTACCAAGCCACATTGCGGGCGTACCAGTCGGTGGATTTCGATGATCTGATTCTATTGCCTTGCCAAGTGCTCGCAGAGTCAGAGGACGTCCGCCAAAAGTGGCAGCATCGGATGGGTTACTTATTGGTCGATGAGTATCAAGACACCAATCAGTGCCAATATCAATTACTCAAGCACCTCACGGGTCCTCGGGCAATGTTCACCGCAGTGGGTGACGATGATCAAGCCATTTACGGCTGGCGTGGTGCCACCATAGAAAATCTCGCTCGATTGCAGCAAGATTTTCCGGCTTTGCGACTGATCAAGCTAGAACAAAACTATCGTTCAACCCAGCGCATACTGACGGCAGCTAACCATGTGATTGCCAGTAATCCCAAGCTTTTTGAAAAAAAGCTGTGGTCTGAGCACGGCACGGGTGAATCCATCACGGTGACCCGTATGGATGGTGAATTAGCTGAGGCTCAGTCGGTTGCCATGCGACTGTCTGCTGCGCGAGTAGAAAAGCAAGCTCACTGGCGTGATTTTGCGGTTCTATATCGCAGTAATCAACAAGCGAGGGTCATGGAGCAAGCGTTGCGCGACCTGCGCATCCCGTACACCGTTTCAGGTGGGCAGAGTTTTTTTGACAAGGCAGAAGTCAGGGATGTATTGGCCTACTTGCGTCTACTGGCCAATGACGCTGATGATCCAGCGTTTATACGAGCCGTCACCACGCCGCGGCGCGGCATCGGACAAGCCACGCTACAAGCGATTGGTCAGTACGCCTCGCAACGTGATCTGAGTATGCGCCAAGCGTGTAGCGAGCAGGGCTTGTCTGCTGTTTTACCGGCACGCCAGTATGAGGCGTTGTCGGGTTTTATCGGCTTTATCGCTCGTTTTGAAGCGCGTGCGGCGAAACCGCCCCATCAAGAGCCAGTAGAGCGGTTACTGGATGAGTTAATGGCCGCCATTGGTTATGAGAACCATCTCTATGATGTGGCTAGCGACGACCGGGCCGCTCAATCGCGTTGGCAAACGGTATTGGATCTGTTGGATTGGCTAAAAGGGCGAGCACAAGAATCTGACTGGAGTCTGGTGGAGTTGGTGCAGCATGTTGCCTTGGTCACGATGTTGGATCGGCAAACCGATGAGGCGCCCGACGCAGTCACTTTGTCGACCTTACACGCATCAAAGGGTCTGGAGTTCCCACATGTGTTCTTGATTGGCGTTGAAGAGGGGTTGTTGCCGCACATGGGTAAAAGTGCTGCCGATGAGCTTGCGAGCGATATCGCACTTGAAGCTGGCCGTATCGAAGAAGAGCGGCGGTTGATGTATGTGGGTATCACCCGTGCCCAACGTAGCTTGCATCTGACGTGGTGTGCGCGTCGTCGCCGACAACGTGAAGAACGACTCTGCGAGGTGTCTCGGTTTGTCGCAGAAATGGGTCTTGAGC
>JAWOGG010000274.1:0-12198 GCA_046497085.1 Orrella sp. | reverse complement strand
CACCACCCCATGAATTAGGCTGCGGTAGTGCAAAACGGGCAAATCAAATCCAGAGCCATTCCAGCTCACCAAGGTGGGCGTGTAGTGGTCGATGGTTTTGAAAAAACCTTGAATCAGCGTTTGCTCTGGATCATCGGCTTGCCCAATGCATTTGACCCGAAAGCCATTGTCGTCACGAAAGACGCAACCCACCACGGCAATCTTGTGCAGATGATGCTGCAAAAAGGTGCTGCCTGTTTTGGCTTGTCGTTCCTCAAAAGCGGTCTTAACGACCTCTTCATCACTTAAGTGATCCCAGTCGTTGGTTTGACGCAAACCTTCGACGTCTGGGATCGTTTCTAAATCAAAAACCAGTGTGGGTGTCATTAGGCCTTTCCGATGCTTACCTTTCCGATGCTTAAGTTACTTGCGTTATTGACCTTGATTTTCTACTGCTCGGCTGGCAAATAACGCATCGGGTCGACTGGTGTGCCGTTGCGCCGTAACTCAAAGTGAAGACGTGGCGAACTGGTGTCCGACTCACCAAGCGTGGCGATTTGTTTGCCCTTTTGCGCACTGTCACCAGATTTGACGAGCAATTTTTCATTATGAGCATAAGCCGTTATGAAACCATTATCGTGATCCAGGATGATGAGATTGCCGAAACCACGAGCACCGTTACCCGCATAGGCCACTTTGCCCGAAGCAGCCGCTACCACTGGCTCACCGACCTTACCCTCTATATCAATGCCTTTGTTTTGCGTTGAAAACTTCTGGATGATTTTGCCTTTGGCCGGCCAAGCCAAATTCAAACTGGCCGCATCGCTGGCGCGTGTGACCTTTGCTGGCGCTGATGTCGAGGGTGACACCTTGCTGGTCTGGCCTTCGCGAGAGGCCGCCATATCACTGCTTAGCACTGCAGAACCGCTGTCAGCCGAAGGCATGGGCGCATCGCTATTGACACGTAACTGCTGGCCAACGCGAATCATGCTTGGGTTAGAAATATTATTTAACGAGGCCAAGCGATCGACGCTCACCCCCGTTTCACGAGAAATTGACGACAGCGTGTCGCCAGGCTGGATGCGGTAGGTGCCATTCACACCCAAATCACTCAAATTCGACACCGGCGCAAAAATACCCGATCCCGAGCAACCGGCTAAGGTGGCCACGAACAGGATTGTGGTGATCAAACGCAACTTTTGCGTGAGGTAGCGTGTTGCCGCTGCGTGCATAAAACTCTCCAAAACAATCATCCTTGAACACCCGGTTTAAGTGGCACGAAGCGTACGGCTTCGAAGGTGTGTCGCTCCCAGTGTTGCGGCGACACTCGCACCACCATGATCAAGCGCTGTTCAGCCTGACCCTCAGGCGCAATTAGACGTCCGCCAACTGCCAGTTGATCAAGCAACTGCTGCGGGATACTTAAACCCGCTGCGGCAACCACAATGGCATCAAACGGTGCGTGCGTCTGCCAACCCAGCATTCCGTCACCAAACAACAAATGAACGTGACGGCACCCTACTCGGCGTAATCTTTCCTTGGCGTTATCGTACAACGATCGGACCCGCTCAATGGAATAAACCAGAGGAAAAACTTTCGACATGACCGCCGCTTGGTAACCACACCCAGTACCAACTTCTAAGACTTTGCGTGGTTTAGGCTCAATTTCATTGAGCGCAGCGAGCATGCGTGCCACCACCCATGGCTGGGAAATGGTTTGGCTGTGACCGATAGGCAAAGCGGCGTCTTCATAGGCCCGGCTAGCCAGAGCCTCGTCGACAAACAAATGACGTTCGACAGTGGCTAGGGCTCCCAAGACGGTCTCATCGGCCACGCCTTGAGCACGGACTCGTTCGACCATGCGCAGCCGCATCCGCTCAGAGGTCATGCCTAAGTTAGCCGGTAAGCCGTTTCTAGGCGCAAGGTCGTAGGGGCGCCGTGTGTCACCCGGCCGGATAATGCGAGTGTTGCTATTGACAGCTCGGATGTCCATACTCGGCGCAAACGGCGGTTTTTTATTCATGACCTCGGTACGACAGGCGCTGACAACCATTGCCCCACAGTCGCAATTTGTTGTTCATGAGTTAAATCTAGGCGCAGGGGCGTCACCGATGTCCAACCCTCAGTCACGGCATGGAAGTCCGTACCCGCAGAGGCATCTTGGGCGTCACCGGCGGGGCCTATCCAATAAATTGTTTCATCATTGGGGTTTTGAGCCTTAATCACGGGCTGCGAAGCGTGACGCTTACCCAAACGCGTCACTTTCAATCCGCGGTGATCGGATGCTGGCACAGATGGAATATTGACGTTTAATAGCGCATTGGCCGCTAGCGGGTCATCGATAAATCGCCGCACCATTTCTTGAGCAATCTGCGCGGCAACATCCAAGTGAGTCCAGCCCTTTTGCACTAACGAGAAGGCGATCGCTGGAATACCGAAAAGGTGCCCCTCAACCGCGGCTGCGACCGTGCCAGAATAAATCGTGTCGTCACCCATGTTGGCGCCGTTATTGATACCGGAAACCACCAAATCGGGCTTAAAGTCCAACAACCCAGTCAATGCCACGTGCACACAGTCGCTCGGGGTACCGTTGACCACATGGAAGCCATTTTTGGCTTGTCTGATTGATAATGGACGGTTCAATGTTAGCGAGTTAGACGCGCCGCTGTGATTAACCTCTGGAGCGACGACCGTGATGTCGGCGCAATCTTGCAGGGCTTCGGCCAAGGCCTCGATACCCGCGGCACTGTAACCATCGTCGTTAGACACCAGTATTTTCATGAATCAACCATTTATTTTCTACGCCGGTCGGCAAATCTGATTGTACCTATGTCCGCTTTCGCTGAGTGCGCGGCTGCCTTAAACTCACCCATTCAATACCAAACGAATACTTATCAATGGCTTTTATCCATCACCCACTGTTCGCTGCCCTATTCATCCTGATGGCCTATCTATTGGGGTCAATCTCTTTTGCGGTGGTGGTGAGCAAGTGTTACGGACTTGAGGACCCCCGTTCCTACGGTTCAGGCAACCCTGGCGCAACCAATGTCTTGCGCAGTGGCAACAAAATCGCTGCAATCCTCACATTGATTGGCGACGCCTTCAAGGGTTGGCTAGCGGTCTGGCTGGCCTTGCAATTAAATTTTGCCCCAACTGTCCTGGCATTGACAGCGATTGCGGTGTTCTTGGGGCACCTTTTCCCTATTTTTCTCTCTTTCAAAGGCGGCAAAGGTGTCGCCACCGCGCTCGGTGTGCTGATAGGGTTAGCCCCTGCACTAGGCGTTGCCACCTTATTGACCTGGCTCATTGTGGCAGTCTTTTTTCGTCTTTCTTCGTTGGCCGCCATCGCCGCCGGTCTGTTCGCCCCGTTTTATTACTTCATCCTGTCCGGGCTATTGTGGCCCTTTAATCCCGAAATTCTCTGGGCAACGGTGGTCATCGCTTTACTGCTGATTCAACGCCACCACGCCAATATCAGTCGCATTCTTAACGGCACAGAACCCAAAATTGGTCAAAAATCGGCAGACAAAGCTAATTCCACAAAAACCTAGCCTCATGCACTGAGTGCTGCTGCCCCAATATCGGTCAACGGCCAGCGTGGCCGTATGGCAAAGCGATGTTCTAATGTGCTTGCCCCTTCGTTCAGTTGAGGCTCAAGTCCAGCAATAATCCTCTCTGCCGCTGCATAGGCAATCATCGCTCCGTTATCAGTGCAAAGCGCCACGGGTGGAAAGTAGACAGTCGCAGACAAGCGCGACGCCTGCTCAACCAACTGAGTACGTAACCGCGTATTCGCCCCAACACCGCCTGCAACCACTAAGCGTTTTAAACCGCTGGCCTTCAATGTCGCCAAAGATTTACTAATCAACACATCGACAATGGCCGCTTGCGTACTGGCTGCTAAGTCAGCTCTTGTTTGCTGATCCAATTGCGCCAAACCTCCAGCACGCTGCACTTGCATCAGGACGGCTGTTTTTAAACCACTAAAACTAAAGTCAAACCCAGGTCGATGCAGCAATGGCCTAGGCAAATCAAACCGTTTTTCATTGCCCTGTTCTGCCAATTGCGCCAGCGCCGGCCCACCGGGGTAACCCAGATCAAGCAATTTGGCGGTCTTATCAAAGGCCTCGCCTGCCGCATCATCCAGTGTTTCACCCAACAATTCATATTGGCCGACGCCGTCGACACGCATCAATTGCGTGTGGCCGCCCGACACCAACAGCGCCACAAACGGAAACTCAGGTTTGGGGTCAGCCAGTCGTGGCGACAGCAAATGCCCTTCTAAATGATGAATACCAATGGCCGGTTTACCCATAGACCAAGCCATGGCCTGTGCACTACCCGCACCCACTAACAACGCCCCAGCCAATCCAGGTCCTGCCGTATAGGCAAACGCATCCACTTGTGCGAGCGATAACCCCGCCTCCTTGAGCGCTTGTCGGGTAAGCGGGATAACACGTCGGATGTGATCGCGTGAGGCTAACTCAGGCACCACCCCGCCATAGGCTTGGTGCATGGCCGCTTGCGTGTGTAGCGCATGTGACAAGACCCCACGCTCAGTACAAACCAGCGCCACACCCGTTTCGTCACAAGAACTTTCAAATCCAAGAATGATCATGGACGTCATTGTAAGACCTGTTTGTCAGCAACAAATGCCCAAGCATCTTATAAAACTGTCAATACCTTTGTTACATGTTGAAAGAATACAAACTTAATGAATTGTTGGACAAAACCGACGCCATCAAAACAAAACAATTCTTAATATGCGCTGTCATCCACACGTGGATATGACAAAACATCTTAAGGAGACAATATGGAAATGATTACCGAGTGGTTCACGCTCGTTAGTGGCTGGGTGTGGGGTCCAGTCTTGCTGGTTTTATTGGTGGGAACCGGAGTTTTTTACACCATCCGTTTAGGCGGTCTGCAATTTCGCTTATTACCGCGTGCTTTAAAGCTCGCTTTTACCCGCCAAAAAGCCAGCGACGCACCTGGCGACATCACCCAGTTCCAAGCGTTAATGACCGCTCTTGCGGGCACCATCGGGACGGGAAATATCGCTGGTGTCGCTACAGCGATCGTACTCGGTGGGCCGGGCGCGGTGTTTTGGATGTGGTTATCTGCCTTGGTGGGCATGGCCACCAAATACGCTGAAGCGTATTTGGCCGTTTTTTTTCGGGTCAGAGACGCCAAAGGCAACATGTCAGGTGGTCCGATGTATTACATCGAACATGGCTTAGGTCTCAAAAGCTTAGCCATTATGTTTGCTGTCTGCGGGGCTTTGGCCGCGTTGGGCACAGGCAGCTCAGTGCAGTCAAACTCAGTGGCCCAGGCCTTAAACAATACGCTCGGCTTCCCCGGCTGGGCCACGGGATTACTGCTGACTTTTGTCACTGGTCTTGTGCTGTTGGGCGGCATCAAAAGCATCGCACGAGTGGCCTCAATCATTGTGCCTGTGATGGCGATGTTTTACATAATGGGTGGTTTGGCTATTATTTTGCTCAACCTTGACCTTGTTTGGCCAGCCATCTCAATTATTGTCGGTGATGCCTTCAGTGGACAAGCCGTTGCCGGTGGCGCCATTGGCTTGGCCATTCGTTATGGTGTCGCTCGTGGCGTGTTTTCTAATGAGGCGGGGATTGGTACGGCTCCCATTGCAGCGGCAGCAGCAAAGACCAATCGGCCCGAAGAGCAAGCATTGGTCTCCATGACTGGCACATTCCTGGACACCATCGTGGTTTGCTCGATCACCGGCATTGTCTTGGTGATGGGCAATCAATACACGACCGGTATAACCGGGGCTGCGCTGACCGCGAACAGCTTCGGGGCGTTACTACCCGGTGTTGGTTCGTGGGTTGTGACCATCGGATTGGTCTTTTTTGCGTACTCGACCATCCTGGGATGGTCTTACTGCGGCGAAAAATGCGCCTCTTATCTCTTCGGAGAAAAAGCGGTTGTGCCTTACCGTGTGATCTACACCGGCTTTGTGATGCTTGGCACACTCATCTCTCTAGATCTGGTGTGGGCTGCTGCTGACGTGTTCAACGGACTGATGGCCTTCCCTAACTTGGTCGGTTTGCTTTTGTTGTCGGGTATTGTGGTTCACAAAAAACTACCTCCCCCGCTCAGTGCTCATGTATCACCAAATGAGCCATCCCCTGCTCCGTTGCCAAACCCACTTTCAAGCCAATAGGTAACGTCGCTTTAACCGCAGTGTGACCGTATGGCAGACCTGGAATCACAGGGATGCCAACGGTTTGCCTGATGTGAGCAATCACATCAGGCATATCAAATCCCTCATCGCTGACCCCGAGCCGGTAGCCGGTAAAGTGTCCTAAAACCAAAGCTTTTTGACGTCCTAACACCCCTGCATGGGCCAACTGCAAGAGCATCCTCTCGACCCGATAGGGATGTTCATTGACGTCTTCAATAAACAAAATTCCGCCTCGTATCCGGGGAAAATAAGGTGTTCCCAGTAGCGACACCAGCATGGCCAGATTGCCACCCCACAAAACGCCGCGCCCATCGAAGGCGTCCGCTGATTCACTCTCAAAACTCAAAATTTCCAACTCGCCCCGCATGCTTTCGGCAAACAGATCAGCGGTTAAATCGTTGACGTTGGCCACCCCAAAATCCGACGCTGCCGCGGGACCTGTGTAGCTCACCGCGCCTGTGGTGGCTAAGAGCGCCAAATTAAAGGCGGTAAAGTCACTGTGGCCCACGAAGCTCTTGCCACTATCGGCCACTGCTTTCCAATCAATCGCAGGCAACAAACGCGACATGCCGTAACCACCACGCGAGACCATCACGATATCGGACGGTTGCTTAAGCGCTCTGGTGATCGCCTGCACCCTTTGCTTATCGGTACCCGCAAACCGACTCTTAACTTGTTTGGCCACACGGTCCAAGGTGGTCTTAAATCCTAATTGCCCTAAGTTCGTCACGGCTGTGTCTAGCTTTTCTGGTGGATTGACAGAGCCCGAAGGTGAAATGACGTAAATCCGCTGATTGTTCAGGGGTTGATGGGAAGTTGACTGGTCTTGTTTCATGCTTCATTAGGTCCGGTTAGTGTTGCGCGCTGTCGTCGTGCGTGTTTACACAGGACTGCGTCGCGCTTTAAAAAAATCGCTTAAGACTTGACCACACTCACTGGCCAAGACACCACCCTGTACTTTGGCGTGGTGGTTTAACAAACCCTCAGGGGTTAAGTCCACACGACTGCCGCATGCGCCGGTTTTGGGGTCGCTAGCCCCATACACAATCTGCGATACTCGGGCATGAAACAACGCCCCCAGACACATGGCACAAGGCTCTAATGTCACAAACAGAGTCGTCTGCGGTAAGCGGTAATTGTTCAGTCGCCTCGCGGCATCTCTTAGGGCCAACACTTCGGCGTGAGCTGTCGGGTCTGACAGTCCAATCACCGCATTGGCACCCTCGCCAATCACTTGGCCCTCTTCATCCACCAAAACCGCACCCACTGGCACTTCGCCATGTGTTTGTGCCCGTCTGGCTTGCAACAACGCCAGACCCATGTAATGGGCTTCATCCACGGTACATTCGCGCCTTAACGGAGATACGGCGAACCAAGCTGATGACCGCCTCTTCTAGCCATTGATAGAGCTCGGCATCCTCATCATAGCGAGCCTGGTTAAGGTTATTAACGCGACCGTCCTCAATGAAACCCCATGCCCGGCTGCGCTTATCACGGTGTTTAGGATCCCACACACCAAAGGCAATACCGCCGGCTTGACGCACAAGCGAGAAGCACGGAATATCGGTGTAGCCATCGCCCACAAAAATCATTTGATCAAACGGCACTCGCAAACGATCTTCAGGTATTTTGCGATTGACCTCGAAGGGTTTGCCCTCAAACGCGGGACCGATGATGCCCTTTTGGATATGAAACAAATAGCGTGTCTTGTCGGTAAAACTCACCACACGACGCGGAAATTTAATGCCGCCATCCTCACCGTAGACGAACTCAGAGGCCCAGATTTGAGTGAACTCATGAGCAATTGATGGGGGGCGCACCACATCGCCAATGCCACTAGAGATCAAATAAAACTCCAGTTGCATCTGCGGGTGCACTTCCCTGACAACCGCTCTCAGGCGTTCAAACAATGATGGCACGCCCGAATGCAGCGGCAACTGGTTACCCCACTGTTGTAGCCTTAACTGAGTAATGGCTCCGTACTCTTGGCCGCGCGACAATTCAATCATCGCATTCAAATAGGCTGGCACCGGATCCCAATCCGTACTGAGCAGGGGATCCACTCGCTGCGACCAAAAAGCCGTGGTGTCCACGCCAATGTGCGATAGAAATCCCGAGGTGCTGTCCGGGGCCAACGTATCGTCAAAATCAAACACCAAGGCTATGACATCGGACATGTGGCGCTCACCTTATAAAACGTTGACCCACCAAACTTGAACCAGACGGGTCGACAGTGATCAAAAAATTGGCAGCCCATCGCTAGACCGAACGATGAACCGTTACTGCTTAATGGGATCTAAACCCTAAGTGTACTGGTTGCGCTTATGATCGACACGACAAATGAACCACATAAGACAGTACAAATCTTGCAAATAACTGCCAAATAACTGCCAAACAACCGCCCGAGGACATTCGCCATGACAGCAACGCGACGACTATCGATCCCTGCGCCACTTTCTAAGCGCCTCACATCACTGAGGTTTTTACTGACCCTGGTCCCAATTCTGGCCATGGCGATAATGCTGCTGTCTTGGTCACCATCGGTCAAAGCACAAACAGAAAACCAGACTAAGGACAAATCAGCCCTAGTCTTGCACATCAGACACGCTTTGGCTCCAGGCGGTGGCGATCCCTCTCATTTCGACGTCAACGATTGCTCAACGCAACGCAACCTAAACGAAGTCGGTCGTGAACAATCTAGAGAGATAGGACGGCAAGTTCGTGAATTGGGGTTAGCACCCACTCAGGTATGGTCCAGCCAATGGTGCCGTTCGACCGAGACCGCCGAGCTGATGGGACTCGGCGAGGTCCAACCACTGCCTTCATTGAACTCGTTTTTTCAAAACCGCAGCGCCGGACCAGCGCAAATGGCTGAACTAAGGCAATTTCTAAGCGATTTAGATCCAGCTGCAGGCCCCTACATTATGGTGAGCCATCAAGTGGTGGTGGGAGGTTTGACCGACACTTGGGTTGCCAGTGGCGACGGCGTATGGCTTGAATTGACCGGTGACCCTCAAAACCCTTGGGTGGTTCATCGCGCCACTACTGAGGATTTGACACTGCCACCCGGCTTTTAACAGTCAGTTGTGTCGAACGATTAAAATGTGTCATGGCAAAAACAGAACACAAAAAAGAAATCAAACAAGAACTTAAGCAAGAGCTCAAGCAAGAACTCATCCCGGGGCAATCGGTTGAGCTGTTGAAGGCTTTGCATATTCTGACCCGCGAGGGGCAGATGAATCAGGACAGTCGACGCAAACTCAAACAGGTCTATCACTTGTCGCGTCTGATTGAACCGGCACTCACCGCCCTAACCGAGAGCAACCCAGGTTTTACCTTGGTAGACCACGGGGCTGGTAAATCCTATTTGGGATTTATCTTGGTGGATTTGTTTCTTAAAGAAAAGGCCCCTGACGCGCAGGTGATTGGTATTGAAAGACGACAAGACTTAGTCGATAGCGCTCAAGTGCTCGCCAATCAGGCGGGATTCTCTCAAATGCGATTCTTGGCCATGAATGCCCAAGACGCCATCACCAGTGATGCGTTACCAGCCAGCGTGGACATGGTCACAGCACTTCACGCCTGCGACACGGCAACCGACGATGCGATTCAGTTTGCTCTGAAGCGCCAAGCACAATACGTGGTGCTGGTACCCTGCTGCCAAGCCGAGGTCGCAGCCCTTCTTAGACAACACAAAAAACCTTACAACCCCGACCCCATGAGCGAATTATGGCGCCGACCTTTACACACGCGCGAATTCGGCAGTCACTTAACCAATACCTTACGGTGTTTGCAACTTGAGGCGCACGGCTATCAAGTCACCGTCACCGAACTCGTTGGATGGGAGCACTCCATGAAAAATGAATTGATCGTGGCCCAAAAGAAAGGCAAACCGCAAACTGGTGCTGCCTTAAAACTGCAAGCCATCTTGGATCGCGTGGGCTTGCCAACGCTGAGCGAACGGTTTTTTGTTCCGCCCAACACCCCTGAGATTTCCAAGTCATGAGGACAGAGCAATGACATGGTTAATTGCCGGATTTGGAGGTTTGGGGCGCGAGATTGTTCAAGTGATGAGCAAAGACCCCAACTTGGCACAAGAAACTGTCTTAGCACTACGACGTCAGCCGCCAGCGGACTCTGCAACGCCAACCCCCACAACCAAACCCACAACACAATGGTGGCGTGCCGACCTCTCTGACCCACAAACCCTACGGCACTTGCCGGCGGGCATTACCCGTGTGGTGTATTGCGCCACGCCCGACGAGCGTGATGAGGCGCACTACCGAGCGACCTATCTTGTGGGTTTACAGCATTTGGTTCAAGCGCTCAAAGACACCGGCAACACCGATGCGCGACTGCTCTTTGTCTCTTCAACCGCGGTTTATGGTGCCGATCAGGCCGGTGATTTAGATGAAAACAGCCCAACCGAACCGAGCCGCTTTAACGGACGGGTTTTGCTCGAAGCTGAACAATGGCTACTAGAGCATTGGCCACAAGCACGAGTGTTGCGACTATCTGGTATTTACGGCCCTGAACGGCGTTACTTATTGCGTCAATTGCAAAGCGGTGCTGCCACGGTTCCTTCGTCTGACGAATACTGGGCCAACCGTATTCATGTGCATGACGCCGCACGAGCGGTGATCCATTTATTAGAAGAAAGGACGTGTCAGGGTGTCTTCATCGGTACCGACAGCACACCCGTACCGCTTAAAACCCTTTACCGCGAGTTGGCTCATGCCCTCGGCGTGGCCGAACCTGCCGTGGGTCCACCCTCGCACATGATGGGCAGAAAGCGGCTGTCGAATCACAAGTTACTGTCGACAGGATTTGAGCTGCGTTGGCCTGATTGCCGTGCTGGTTACGCTGCGATCATGGCGAGCGAGGATCAGCCTCTTCAATGACCTCGTAAGAAACACCGATAATGTCGAGTGTTTGTTCGCCAGTGGGGGTGTCTAACCGCACCGTATCGCCCTCTCTGGATTTCATCAGTGCGCGTGCCACAGGCGAGATCCAACTGATGCGACCTTTAAGTGGGTCAACTTCATCAACACCCACAATAGTGACGCAAAACGTTTCTCCGTGCTGATCCATGTATTGAACGGTCGCCCCAAAAAACACCTGCTCTTGTTCAGCTTGATCAGCCGGATCCACCACGTGGGCAATCTCTAATCGTTTGGTCAAAAAACGCATGCGACGGTCAATTTCACGCAAACGTTTTTTGCCGTAAATGTAATCACCGTTTTCTGAACGATCACCATTAGAGGCAGCCCAGGATACGATTTGAACCACTGAGGGTCGTTCGACTTTCATCAAATGCGCCAATTCAGCACGCATAGCGTCATAGCCCTGTCGTGTCAGGTAATTTTTTTCTTCACTCATTGGAACAAATCCGCTGCAACACCCTGCAATTGCTCACGTAGCGCTGGCGTATGCCAGACTGGGGTCAACTCTGGATGCAATACCGGTACCTGCCCAAGATCGCAGCGACTTTCTTTTGCGCCATGAAAATCTGACCCGCACGACGCCAAAAAGCCGTAACGCTTGGCGACTGTCGCATAGGTTTTAAACTGCCACGGTTGGTGACTACCTGTGTTGACTTCGATCGCTAGGCCGCCCAAATCTTTAAACTCAGAAAACAGCGCATCGAATTGCAACTCACTGTATGAATAACGCCCCGGGTGTGCAATCACCGCCACACCTTGCGCAGCGTGTATCCACGCCAAGGCTTGTTCAAGCGAGGCCCATTTTGTGGGAACAAAGGCTGGTCCGTCGTCTTTTAAGAACCGATCAAACACTGCTTGCATGCTCTTGGCTTGTCCGGTGTCCACCAAATGGCGGGCAAAATGGGTGCGACTGATTAAGTCCGGGTTACCTGCAAAAGCAAGCGCCCCCTCAAACACACCGGGATAGCCCAAGCTTTCAAATTTGTCAGCCATCTGACGTGCCCGTTCAACTCGACCTCGTCGTAAATTCGCTAGTCCTTCTTTGTGCAGCGGTTCAGTCTC
>JAWOGG010000248.1:0-5820 GCA_046497085.1 Orrella sp. | reverse complement strand
TCTTCTTGTACGTTGTTTTCAATGGTGGGTTTCAGCGCGGATTCTTCAGCCTGCGCCATCTTTTGGCGGACCTGTTCGGTTTCCTCGCCAAGATAGACCATCAAGCGAGCCAACATGGCAGCATTCAAACCCGGATCCTCTCGACCACGCTCCCATCTGACTTGGTCTTGCTCAATACCCATGACCTCTTCGACCATGTGTTCGTGGCTAATAAAGACTTCCGTGGCCTCGCCATCTCTTTCCAAAATGGTTCTGAATTTGTCGCGAGCACCGCTGTCCCATACCTGCTCTAAGATTGAACCCAATGCCTCACGCAACCATGAGCCTGGAATCTTGGCTCTGTTTTCTGCCCAATTGGTGATCATGATGCCCGCTTTAGGGTCGATGACATCAAGACTAAAACCAGTGTCGTACCAGAACTGCTCAATTTTAGGAAAGAGCTCGCTTGGCGACATTTGGACAACCAACCAACGTAGCTCGCCGTCGCGCTTGACCTCGATATCTGGGTATGAAGGCAACACCGTCTCACGGGTCAAGCCGCTACTACCGGCCTCGTCCGCACGATCGCCCTGAGCCTTGAATTGGCTAAAGGTAGTCGATCCCGTCGCGGGAGCACGATAACGGGGATCGGTCGCGGCTTGCGTCAAGTCTGGTGGCACACTAAGCGGATCGGTACGCACTGCCGATTGATAATCAATCGAGTTTTGCCCGCTTAAGGTTTCTTTTAGCGAAGTACACGCAGCCAATACCGTCACACTTGTTAACAGAGTGGCACCCATTGCTACTCGGCGCCAGGCCTCTCGGCGTTCCATCATCACAGTAAACCAGCCTCCAAGAGCGCTGCCCGCAGAGGCTCATGAAACTGCGGACTCAATTCACAAAGTGGCAAACGTATACCGCCGGGGATGCGCCCCATCTGGGACAGTGCCCATTTCACCGGGATAGGATTGCCTTCAACAAAAAGTAACTTATTCAAGACCGCTAGCTTGGCGTTCAGTGCCCGGGCGGTTACGACATCGCCCGAGGCAGCGGCAACGCACAAGTCATGCATTGCGCGCGGAGCAACGTTGGCGGTCACCGAGACGTTGCCGTGACCACCCAACATAATCAGTGCGGCAGCGGTGGCGTCATCACCACTTAAAATATGAAAGTCAGGCGGTGTCTCACGAATCAACAGTGCCCCTCGACCAATGTCACCGGTTGCATCTTTGATACCAATGATGCCGGGCACCTTTGTCAAACGCATGACCGTGTCGTGAGAGATATCGGCAACCGTCCGACCGGGCACGTTGTAGAGAAAGGTGGGCAAGTCAACTGCCTCTTGAACCGCCACAAAATGACGGTAGATGCCTTCCTGTGAAGGCTTGTTATAGTAAGGCACCACCGACAAGCCAGCTTTGACGCCGACATTGCGAGCATATTGAGCCAGCTCAATGGCTTCTGCTGTTGAGTTGGCACCGACACCTGCAATGACTGGGATGCGGTCGTCTGCATGCGCTACCGCAATCTCGATTAATTCGGCATGTTCGTCCATGCTGACGGTAGGCGACTCACCCGAGGTCCCAACCACAACCAATGCATCGGTGCCTTGCTCGATATGCCAATCGATCAGATTCCGATAACTTGCAAGATCGAGCGTGCCATCAGGGTGCATTGGCGTGACCAGAGCCACCATGCTGCCACCATAGGGCAACTTTTGAATCGATGGGTTTGACGTTGTCATGAAGCGTTCCGTACCAAATGTATGCTCAGGACCCGACCTAAGCGGTACGGGGAATATTCTCACCCGTTAGTGTAACGGATGCAATCGCCCCCGTGCACCAAGACGGGATCAAAGAAACAGCTGCACAATCCAACGCCCAAGGGCCATGAAAGGCTCAAGCAAAACCCACAAGCTGCCAGTGATCAACAAAACAATCAAAATGACCATGCCATAGGGCTCTAAGCGTCCGTATTGCCAAGCCATTTGATGGGGCAACAGGCTATAGACGATCCGTCCCCCATCAAGTGGCAATAAAGGCAGCAGGTTTAACGCCATCAGAATCAAATTGATCTGAATACCGACAACAGCGACTTGAAAAAAGTAACTGTCACGTCCATAACCCGCCTCCAGCACAAATCGCACCGCGACAGCCCACATGACAGCCATCACCAAATTGGCTGCCGGTCCGGCTAAGGCCACCCAAAGCATGTCTTGTTTTGGGCGGCGTAACCGCCCAAAGTCGACCGGCACAGGCTTGGCCCAACCAAACAACAAGGGTGGACCACCGAAAAGCTTAGATGTCAGTAGCATCCCGAGTGGCACTAGGATTGTGCCGACAGGATCAACGTGCGGAATCGGATTTAAGGTCACGCGCCCGGCCAATGTGGCCGTTGGGTCACCGAACATTCGAGCCACATAACCGTGTGCGGCCTCATGCAAAGTGATCGCAAACATCACGGGCAAAGCAAAAACGGCAATCGTTTGGATTATTTCATTCATCAGGAATCTTCAAATAGCTGTGACATCATCAAAGTCCGATAACACTCGGATCGGCTGCGCCACGGCGAATCAACTCAGGCTCTGGGCCCGACAAATCAACAACAGTCGTTGGCTCCCATGGGCAATTACCGGCATCCAAGATGATTTCGATTTGCTTGTCGAGATGCTCGCGCACGTCATCTGGATCCACCAAAGGCGCTTCTTGATCGGGCAAGATAAGGGTGGTTGACAGCAAAGGCGCTGCGAGCTCACTCAACAAGGCTTGCACCACGGGATGTTCAGGCACACGAATACCAATGGTTTTGCGTGAAGGATGGGAGACGCGCTTTGGCACTTCTTTGGTTGCCTGCAAAATGAAAGTCCACTGCCCTGGGGTGGCGTGTTTTAACAACCGATACTGTTGGTTGTCCACTTTGGCAAAATGACTGATGTCAGACAGGTCACGGCACAACAAAGTAAGGTGGTGACGGGCATCTAGGCCACGTATGCGCCTAAGCCTATCCGCCACGTTCTTATCGTCAAGGTATGCCACAAGTGCATAGCCAGAATCTGTCGGAACCGCCGCAATGCCGCCTGACTTCAACGCCTCGACGGTCTGGGCGATTAAACGGGTCTGAGGGGTAGTGGGATGTACGCTTAAAAACTGGCTCATGATGGTTCACGTCGATGGAGGTTTTAAGCCTACCACAGCCCGCAAAATACCGGTTTTTTTAATAGGCTAAAATCCGGTATTCCGTCCCCGTAGCTCAATTGGATAGAGCACCCGCCTTCTAAGCGGGTGGTTGCGTGTTCGAGTCACGCCGGGGGCGCCAATTCACTGACAACATTGCTCACTGCCAAAGACGCCAACTAGCAATCTTTGGCAGTTCAAGTGAGTTCAGTCAGTTCAAATGAGCCATAAGCTCTAGCGCATCGCCTTATCAGCCGCAGCTTTGGCTTCTAGCAAGGCACCCATTGCACTGACATCTTCTGCATAGGCTTGGTCGAGCGCCTCATCCAAAATCGCTTTAACTTTGCTGTAATTGGGTACACGAAATCCCGCCGAACTCGTTTTGGTGGCGTTTTGCATTTGATCCACAATACTTCGGGCACCTGGAATAGAGTTATAGAACGAGACCTCTGACGCTCTAAAGGCGGCATCGGTCAGCGGCATAAAACCTGTTCTTTGATGCCATTCAGCCGCAATCACTGGCTTAGAGAAAAAACCCAACAACTCGGCAGTAGCCTTATTGCGTGCAGCCGATTGCCCTGCAATAACCCATAACGCATCACCGGTGATAAACGGCGCTCCACGCTTTTTGGCCACTTGCGGGTAGTAAGGCACAGGGGCCACGCCAAAGCGTTGATTCCCGGCATTTACTGTCGCTAATGCTCCTGACCCTGCGGTCAAAACCGCACAATCACCACGAGCAAAGGCACGCTCAGCATCATCACCCTGGGTACTGGAAGTCAATAAGTCAGTCTTTTTCCAGCTCACCATCAAGGAGAGGTGGCGAACATAAAGGGTATTGAAATTCAAAGACAGATTACGACTCGACTTCAACCCATTGTCTGGCTTTACATACAACTCACGATTTAACGGAGCCAGGTTTTCTAGATGGACATTGACCTGATCGCTAGTGGCATAGGGACACACAGAACGCCCACGGTTACGCAAAGTCAACAATTGGGCTTGAAGGTCCTGCCAAGAATCGGCTGGCTTATTCTCATCGAGACCGGCATTACGATAGGCCTCAATGTTGTAGAACATCACGGGCACTTCAGCCATCATAGGGAACGCCAATAAGCGATCACGGCTGTCGCGCACGAACTCAGTGGTGCTATTCAAAAACCAGGTCGCATCAGCAATGGGGTGCTTAGACAAAAGCTGATAGAGCGGCATGACATCTTTGTGCTGCGCAACCACTTGGGGGTCATGGTTATCACGCAACTGAACCAAATCTGGTTTCGCACGATTACCCGCCATGGCATCGCGGCCAGCGCTTTGCAGCGCGGCTTGATCAGAAAAATCTCGCACACTTACCGTTACCGACTGGCTCTCACTATTGAAACGGTCCACTAAGCTATCAAAGACTTCCTCATGCTGCCCTGACAAGGAATGCCACACTTCAATTTCTGTCTTTTGTGCAGCCGCGGGGCTCACCAAAAAAAACGTTGTCCCAATGGCAGCGATGCTGACGGCGAGTTTTTTCACGGATCAATCCTCAAAAAAATGGCCTGATGGTACTTTCAGGCCGACACTTAAAACGTTAAATGCCAATAAACGGGAAGCTGGGCTCCGGCGTCTTTTGGCTGACAATATCAGCAATCGCACGACCAGAACCTGGGCCCATGGTCCAACCCAGTGTGCTGTGGCCGGCGTTCAAGTACACGTTGGGCAGACGACTACGCCCGATTAACGGCACATTGGACGGTGTCGACGGACGCAGCCCAGACCAATACTGAACCTGTTCGAAATCCAAGACATCACCAAATAATTCTCGCGCCAAGTCTGTCATTCGCTGACAACGCACTTCGTTCAACGTGCGCGAATACCCAGATAGCTCGGCAGTGCCTGCCATGCGTAAGGTATTGCCCAACCGAGAAAAAACCACCTTATTACGGCTATCAGTCAAACTAACACTTGGGGCACGCGTGGTGTCCAAGATCGGAAAACTCGCTGAATAGCCCTTGGTTGGGTAAATAAGACAATGAATGCCTAATG
Organism: Orrella sp.; assembly: GCA_046497085.1. Taxonomy (GTDB): domain Bacteria; phylum Pseudomonadota; class Gammaproteobacteria; order Burkholderiales; family Burkholderiaceae_B; genus Algicoccus. The sequence goes on along the minus strand of JAWOGG010000248.1, from coordinate 634 downwards.
GGCGCATCAATTGGGGCGTAAAACTGCCAAGCGAGACCACGAAGGCATCACCAGTGATTTTGTCGTAACTGCCATCATCGCGGATGACTTCAACCGCACTCGCGCGCCCATGCTCGCAAATCACTCGCGTGATGCGAGTAGAAAACATGAACGTGACGCCTTTTTCTGCGGCTTTGTCAGCCACCGCGCAGGTGAATTTGTGGGCATCGCCACTTTCATCATCTTTGGTGTAGTCGCCACCAACGATGGCAGCGCGATGAGGCGCAAGCGCGGGTTCAATCTGCACCACTTCATCGGCACTGATGACACGCCGATCAACCCCAAAATCTCGCATCACATCGGCAGCCTTTTGTGAGCCGTCGAACTCTTCCTGATCCCGATAGAAGTTCAAGATTCCTTTTTCTAGGTGATCATATTCAATACCAAGATCTTGACGCATGTGCTTTAAGGTCTCGTGGCTGTACTGCGCCAAACGAACCATTGCGCGGATATTTGGCGCTAGCCTTGAAGGCAAACACTCCCTTAAAAAGGCCAATCCCCAGACCCATTGCCGCCAGTCAAACTGCGGACGAAAGAGTAAAGGCGCATCGTCTTTTCTCAGCCATTTCAATAACTTCAGGGGGGCTTGTGGATT
>JAWOGG010000148.1:0-10369 GCA_046497085.1 Orrella sp. | reverse complement strand
GTGTCGAGCTTTTCTATACGGGTTAGGTAAGACCTGGTAACGGCCTCAGAGGTCACCTTTCCTTCACGAAAATCTTTGGCGAACTGTATGATTCCACCAGCGGCCAACGGATCAACGGGTAAGTCTGTCATGGTGTTCTCCATAAAATAGATAAGCAGCAACCCAATCGTTGGACTACAGGCCTAAATAAGCTTTCTTAATTAAGGGATGGCCTTCAAGCTCGGGCGATGGCCCCTCTAGAACCAGGCGTCCGTTTTCTAGTACGTAGGCACGATGACTGAACTGCAGCACCTGTTTGATGTTTTGCTCAACCAATAGAACCGGAAACCCAAGATCGGCGATGCGACGGATGGCCTGCATTACTTGTTTGACGTAAATGGGTGAAAGTCCGAGGCTTGGCTCATCCATAATGAGCAGGTCAGGGTCGAGCATCAGCGCGCGCGCAATCGCAACCATCTGCTGCTGACCACCTGAGAGCGATCCTGCCTCAAGCTGTGCAAATTGCTCCACATCAGGAAACAGGGCAAATACTTTTTCTAAGTTGCGGCTTCGGTTGGCGCGGTGCTTGGGTAGATAACTACCCATCAAGATATTGTCTTTTACTGACAAGTTGGGAAACAGTTGACGTCCCATTGGCACGTGTGCCAATCCCCGTTCTGCCATCTGGTGTGGTTCAAGCCCAGAGATCTCCTCGTCTTTGAACAGGATGCGACCACCTTGTGGTTTGATCATGCCTGAGACAGCGCGCAAGATCGTGGATTTGCCACTGCCGTTACCGCCCACTAGTCCAACCAGCTCTTTCTTGCTGACTTCAAGCGAAAAATCAAATACGACCTTTAACGACCCATAACCTAGGTCAACGCCTTCAACTTTCAGAATGACTTCATCGGAGCTACTCATCAATCGGTCCCCAGATAAGCTTCAATGACTTTCTCATTGCTAATGACTTCTTTAGCAGAGCCTTCGGCGATTTTGTTGCCACTTGCCAGAACCACCACGTGATCAGAAAGCTCAATAATGGCCTCCATGATGTGTTCGACCATGACTATAGAGATGCCGGTGGCAGTGAGCGAACGCAAAAACTCAATCATGTCTTTAAGCGCCGGCGGATTCAATCCCGCCATGATTTCATCCAGAAACAAAACTTTGGGCTCAAGCGCGAGGGCTTTGGCCAACTCAAGCCGTCGCAGCCGCGCCAGATTAAGATCCGAGGACAATTGGTGGGCTCTGTCTGACAAGCCGACTTTTTCAAGTGAAGATAAAGCCACTCGTTCAGCGTCTTTGCGTTTTGGGTTTTTCAGAAAGGCGGCAACCAACACGTTTTCCAGCACGGTTAAGTCCTCATACGGACGCTCGGTCTGAAATGTACGGCCCATGCCCACGCGTGTGCGTTCATAAGCGGGAAGGTTGGTCACGTCCTGATCAAAAAACTGTACGGTACCTTCACTGATGGGTGTGAATCCTGTAATCGCATTAAATAATGTCGACTTGCCAGCACCGTTTGGACCAATCAAGCCCAGCACTTCACCCTCATTCAGAGAGACAGAAACATGATTGACCGCGATGACACCGCCATATTGAACCTTGATGTTGTCGGCCTTAAGCACGGTTTGCATATTTCCTCCTGATGAGTCGCTGTGCGTACTCGCCGACGATGCCCTTAGGCAAGGCAAGGATAACCACCAAGATCAAAATGCCGTAGACCAGCATGTTGGCTTGCTCAAACACTGTTCGGAATACTTCGCCGAAGATAATCAAAAGCGCAGCGCCCACTGCGGGTCCCCACACAGTGCCGCGTCCGCCGATGATGACGGTCAAGGCGATCTGAACCGATAGCAGCAAATTAAAGATGATATGGGGTTCGATAAACGAGAGGAAAATGCCATACACGCCGCCACCGAGTGCGGTCAGCATGGCTGACAATACAAAAGCTTTGAGTTTGATGGCGGTTGGATTGATGCCTGCCGCCATTGCCGCTTCTTCATTGTCGCGAACAGCTTTTAATTGATAGCCAAACTTACGAGTGGAGATAAAAATCGTGATGCCGATCGTGATCACGGCATAGATCAACATCATGTAGTACTGCACCGTCTTGTCAAACAAGTCTAAGCCGAATGGCTCAGGTAAATAGTCGATAAAGACGCCTGATGCGCCACCGGTGAGCCAGCCTTCGTTGATGGCAATAAGTCGGATGATTTCTGCAATCGCAATGGTCGACAGCGTAAAGTATGGGCCGCGTAACCCGAAGGTCAGTTTGCCCCACAAGAACGCCAAAATACCGGCCACCGCCATACCCATCAAAATAGCCCACCAAGGTGCTATTCCAAATTGCGATGAGCCAATCGCCACAAAATAAGCGCCAAGACCAACAAATGTCGCATGTCCTAGACTAAGTTGGCCTGCCCAGCCACCGAGGATGTTCCATGAAGATGCCCAGCCGGCGAACATCAGCACAGTCAGTCCAATGGTGATGTAGGACGATGAAACCACCGGGAAAAGCGCGGCAAGAATGGCTAAGCCAATGAGGATGGTGTAGTTTTTATTCATACTCGTTTCACCGTTTTGCCAAACAACCCTTCGGGCTTGAGTAACAACACCAACAGAAACACCACCAATCCGTATGCGTCGCGGTAAGCTGAGTCCAAGTACGAAGTACCAAGCACCTCAACCACACCGAGCACCAAACCACCGAGAATGGCTGCGCCAATATTGCCAAGACCACCTAGAACAGTCACCACGAAGGCTTTCAGTGTAAAAATCGCGCCGGTGGTGACTGGAGAGGCAAATAGCAGAGGGATCAGCGCCACGCCTGCGGTGACCGCTAAGCTCATACCGAGCCCGAAAACGATGGCCTGAATGCGTTTGGTGTTTACGCCGACCAATTCAGCGCCGAGCCTGTTTTCTGCGGTCGCGCGAATGGCACGACCGATTTCTGTTTTGTTAAGCAATAGATATAGTGCTGTGATGACGGTAACGGTTGCTAGACCAGCAAACAGCAACACCACTGAAATTCGGACTTCGCCAAGTGGCAGGGTGCTTGTGGAGTAGGACACGTTCACCGATTGGGGTTCACCGCCAAACCCGAGCAGCAACAGGTTGGCAATTACCAGAGAAATACCGAGCGTGGCCAAAAGCATCGATTCATGTTGGGCATCAATGACGCGAGTCAGTAGGTACTTTTGAATACAGGCACCGACCACGAAGCCGAGTGGTATCGCAAAGATCAGTGTGAGATAGGGGTCAAGGCCTAGAAGGCTATTTAACAGCACCGCGAAATACATGCCGACAACCACAAAGTCGCCGTGTGCAAAGTTAATTGTGCGCATGACACCAAACACCAGCGTCAATCCGACACCGATGAGCGCATATACCGCCCCGATCAGAATCCCGTTCGAAAGATTCTGAAAAAAAGAAATGTAGTCAAACATGAGAAACCTTTGGTCAACCCGAGTTGTTTAGTGCAGGGTCTGAGGCATCGAGCATGAGCTAATGGGTCGCAGGTCAATATGCATTGACTTGCGACCCAGGGCTTTGCAACAGTTTAGTTAGACATGCGGGCTTTACCGGCAGCAACATCAACCGGAGAAACCGTTACATGCTTGCCATCTTGAATCTGAATAATGGCGCTACGGATGGGGTTCTGATTTTTAAAACCGTCGAAGTTCTCGAACACCACGTCTGTTACTGGTGTTTTGAGGTCGGTGGCCTTCAAGGCGTCACGCACTGCGGTACGGTCCAGTGAATCAGCGCGGCGCAGTGCATCGGCGGCAATCACCAAAGCCAAGTAACCTTCTGCCTCGTAAAACGAGGGTTCTTCACCCGTCTTGGCTTTCAGGCGTGCATACAACTCAGGTGTGCCCTCATATTGAACATCTGGGCTCCAGCTAACAGCAGAGACGATGTTTTCTGCGTTGTCACCCACTTGCTCAATAAAGCTGACTGTGGATGATGCGGTGTCGATGGCCACAACTTTAGGCTCTAAACCGACTTCTTTGATTTGACGAGCAATCGCGATGCCGTCATCGGCGTACGAACTGGTGAGCAAGATGTCGGGGTTGGCCGAACGGAACTTGTTCAGGATAGGACGAAAGTCGGTGGCGCCTTGGTCGTAGGCTTGGTTGCCAACGATTTCAAAACCAGCTTCTTCGGCTTGCTTGACTGCGGCTTTCATCACCGATGTGGGCCAAGCGCCGTTACCGTACATCACGGCAACGGTTTTGAGATCGGGGTTGGCTTCGCGTAGCTCTTTTATATAGTTGATATAGGCAGTGGCCACAATCGTTGAGTTGTGCTTGGCACGAAACACCCAGTCTGAACCAGGCTTGGTGATGGTGTCATCAGCACTACCAAGTACGAGAAGAGGGATTTTCTGGCGAGTGGTGAGCTTTGACATCGGGCCCGTGATGCCAGAGGCATAAGAGCCGATGATCATCGGAACGTCTTGGTTGCCCAATGACTCAACAGCGGCGAGTGCGCTTTGCGCGTCAGAGCGATCGTCTTCAATGATCAACTCAAGCGGCTGGCCATTGATGCCGCCATTGGAATTGATTTCCTCAAGGGCGACAGCCATACCTGCATCGTAACGGTCACCAAATGCCGCGAATGTACCCGACAGGCTGTTGATGACACCTACTTTGACTTGTGCCACTGCGGGTGCGGAAACCACAGCTGCCGCGATAGCCGTTGCCAAACCTGCTTTTAAGATTTTAGATTTTAGTTTCATGTTGTCTCCAGAAAAAGCGCTATGTAGTAAATGAGATTTACTAACCCATTTCGCTAACAAACTTTACTGATTCATTCCATTACTCAATTCACCACTCGGTTTCACGACTCAATTTTGTATTTCGTACCGAGAGCTTTTGCCTACCGTCAGAATTACGGATTTAATACTAAAAAAAACCGCCCAACGAAAGTTCACCGCTGATACTATCATTTGGTACCACCTTACAAAATAAGGGGTTAGCCCGATGCGCTTACTAAATTTTATTGAGCGCATCGTGCTAAGCAGTAAAAGCACCAAACCATCCATTTGATTTTGCATCGCCAAACTGTTTTGTCGTGATCGTGCTCGGCATTGGTGACCACATAGAGAAAATATCCACTCAATCGTTTTAGCCGGGTGCGTTAAGATCTAACCATTGTTTAGTTACAGTCTCATTGGATGAGTCAGCTCGCACTGTAAAAAGGAACCATGGCTTCATCACCTTGTCCGTTTTGCACGCTACCCCAAGAGCGCATCATCGATCACAACGATCTAGCGATCGCCATTAGGGATGGATATCCGATATCCCCGGGCCACACGCTAGTGATACCTAAACGTCATGTGGGGTCGTATTTTGAGTTGAGTGACGATGAAGCCCACGCCATGCGAGTCCTCCTCAAAACCGCCAAGACAACGCTAGACCAAGAACATCATCCCGACAGTTACAACATTGGCGTCAACGACGGTCCACAAGCGGGTCAGACGGTCCCGCATGTGCACATGCATTTAATTCCCAGATACCAAGGCGATGTCAAAGACCCTCGGGGTGGGGTCAGGTGGCTGATACCAGAGAAGGCGGATTATTGGACGAACCAATGACTGACCAAGTAGCCCTGCAGCTCGCTTTGGGTCGTGAGGACACTGGTCTTCAAGTTGGAGCATTTGTTCAGATTCTCAATGAAACAACTAATTCGTATAAATATCTATTTTTGTTAGGTCTTCTAGATCACATAAGCAGTAAGCCACCCGATCAGCCTATCAAAATACCTCTAAGTGAATTGGCAATAGATATGGCGACTTTGGCTTGGTTCCCATGCCGATACTTCAAGCTAAGTTTCGGCGTCCAGGATCAGCTGCCAAGACTGTTGTTGTCAGTTGGTGCAGCTATTGCGACTCGCAAACATGGTCGCGAGGTGCTGCAGCACATTCGAAACGAAATTCCTAAGCATGTTGAGTTAAACGATTTCGCCAAAACGTTGTTGCGATACGTACCATTTAGGTTACTCAAGCCTTTTTTTGTTGATCAGCTAAGAAACGCGAAAGACTCCGAAGTGGATGGCTTGATTCGAGTCTGGTCCCAAAAAAATCAAAATTCCGATAGTCCACCCCTTTACACACTGCACGGATTAAGTAATCGACCGCAAGACTTAACACTTGAGATACACCCAAGATGGCAGACGATGCTTCTACGTTGGCATGCAGTCATTAGGGCTTGGGTTCTGCATGAGTGGGCGAAATATTTACAGGCACGAAACCCGTCTATGCCGAACATATTGGGCAAACTTTTACCACCTGATGAGCGAAGTTCGACTCAGTTCAATAAGTCCAGGAGCCTCTGGAGGCAATTGCTCAGTCGACAAAGGGTGACCTGCCCGTACACAGGAAATGAATTAAAGGCACAGGTATTCGGTCTCGATCACTTCTTACCATGGTCGTATGTGGGACATGACTTGCCTTGGAATCTTGTTCCGACCTTACCGTCAGTTAATTCATCCAAGGGAGCAAAACTACCTGATGAAAAGTACATAGAGGCAATAGCGATTCGCCAACATCAGGCACTTCGATATGCACGCCAAAATTTCACCCCTTCAGGTTGGTCGAATTGGACGGAGTCTTATTGTCAGGATCTAAGGGTCTCAGACGATGAATTGTTGAATCGAGACGCGCTAGTTCGCGCCTACAAACAAACAATGGTGCCGCAGATAGTTTTGGGTAGGCAGCTTGGATTTGAAGGGGGCTGGGAATAATGCGTTATTGGTGGGTAAATCAAAATCAAACATATCGCCACGAGTTCTCAGGTGGTTATCTGTGGTCACCAAAGAAAAAACAAAATAATGCTCGTAACCCCTTCTACGAAAACATGCGGGAGGTTGCTCCTGGAGACATTGTGTTTTCTTTTAAAGATACACGTATTTTAGCGATCGGTATCGCGGAGTCTTACTGTTGGGAGTGTCCGAAGCCGATTGAGTTTGGGAGCGCTGGTGCAAACTGGGAAAATATCGGTTGGAAGGTCAAAGTCCGTTTCACATCGTTAAGTAATCAAATCCGTCCAAAGGATCATATCGATCGTTTGCGCCCATTCTTGCCTCATCGATATTCACCATTACAGACTAATGGGAATGGCATTCAGTCGGTGTATCTTGCCAGTGTCAACGAAGAGTTGGCTGCAGCGCTTATCCATCTCATAGGTGCTGAGACTAATCCGCTGATACGGGAATCTCTATTAATTGAGCCGGTGGCTGCTGACGATCTGGATTTCTGGGAAAGCCAGATGGAACAAACAATCAGACAAACCGAGACCATTTCAGATACTGAAAGGTTAGCGTTGATAAGCTCACGTATCGGACAAGGCTTATTCAAACAACGTGTGATGCAAATCGAGAACCACTGTCGAATCACTAAAGTGGAAAACGCGGCACACCTAATTGCGAGTCACTGCAAACCATGGCGTGATTCAACTGACTCCGAACGTCTGAACGGCGAAAACGGATTGCTATTGACACCAAGTATTGATCATTTGTTTGACCGTGGTTTTATCGGTTTTGAAAACAATGGGCGCTTGATCATTTCTCCCGTGGCACACCGGCTATCGTTGGTGCGTATGGGAATTGAAACGGAGAGCGAGATCAACGTTGGGACATTTAGCAGTGGCCAACGGGAGTTTTTAGAATTCCATCGTGATTCCGTTTTACTTAAAGCCAATAACAGATAGTTACGACACCTATTCGAAGAGTTTTTGTCTTGGGAGCTAGCAATCGATATATTCGCTTTTAATGGGAATAGCTAAGGAATAGGTCTCTAGCCCTTAATGCTCTGGAGGTGTGGATTTGATGTTGCACGCATTAAACTATCCTCATTTTTTCAAAAGCAAGGAATCGATTTGAACCGTTCCGACGATCGCTTGGTCAACGTAGAAACGCTATCCCAAGTTCTTCAATCATTTGCGGCACAACGCGATTGGGCTCAGTTTCATTCACCCAAAAACCTTGTGATGGCACTAACAGGTGAGGTAGGGGAGCTGAATGAGTTGTTTCAGTGGCTATCTGAGCAGCAAAGTGTTGATCTAACCAAAGACCCCGAGCGGAAAAAACGAGTGGCGGAGGAATTGGCTGACGTTTTGTTCTATCTGGTGCGGACAGCGTCGGTTATGGATATCGATCTGAACCAAGCCTCAATTGAGAAATTGGCGTTGAATGAACAAAAGTATCCCGCTGACAAGGCTCGTGGCAGTCATAAAAAGTACAACGAACTTTAGTTTCGTGGTGAATCTAGTCAACTTGATGCTGATTAATTATTAGCGCTTTCGTGTGGTCTTTACCTTTACCAATGCTTTGTGGGATGGGATGAATGATTGTTTACCAGTCACAGAAAGATCAGTTTTTGGCTGATAACGACGACCGTGATATCGAGGACGTCATCCTTCAAAGCTATCGTCAGGCCACCGGTCGAGGTGTTGCACACAACGAAATCCAGTCTTGGAAAGACTCTTTGCGCTACATGGCGTCAGTGCTGCGTGATAACGACATTCCAGACAATACAGGTGTTGCTGTAGAGCTTCATATTCCGCAGTCATCCAAGCGAATTGATGTCACCTTGACCGGATTGGACGAGATTGGATCGCCGTGTGCTGTCCTAGTAGAGCTCAAGCAGTGGTCTGAATCAGAGACGACCGGCAAAGATGGCATTGTTCGTACGTTTTTGGGAAGAGGGCGCCGTGAAACGGTGCACCCCTCTTATCAAGCATGGTCATATGCAGCTCTACTTGAGGACTTCAATGAAGCTGTTCATGCCGGTGACATCTCTTTGCACCCCTGCGCCTACCTTCACAACTACTTGGATGATGGCAATATCACCGATGCTTTCTACCAAGAGCATCTCAACCGCGCACCCGTGTTTCTCAAAGGAGAAGACGAGCGCAAAGCGTTACGTCACTTCATCAAGCGCCATGTAAAAAAAGGTGACGCTGGACGTACGATCTTTGAATTACATAATGGCCGTATTAGGCCTTCGAAAGAGCTAGCTGACAGTCTTGCTGGTTTGTTACGTGGTAATCGTGAATTCGTACTCATTGATGAGCAAAAGGAAGTGTTTGAAACTGCGATGCAGTTGGCGCGTCTTGTTCACACCCAACAAAACGCTCGTCCTCAAGTCATGATTGTTGAAGGTGGGCCGGGTACAGGTAAGTCAGTCGTGGCCATCAACTTACTCGTGCGCATAATCGGAATGGGTCTGCTTGCTAAATATGTCTCTAAGAATGCGGCCCCTCGCGAGGTGTATCAAGCGCGTCTGAGTGGTTCCATGACCAAAACACGCTATCGATCCTTGTTTGTGGGGTCTGGTGCATTCGTAGAAACCCCGCAAAACGACCTAGATATGCTTATTGTTGATGAAGCCCACCGTTTGCGAGAGCAGGGTGGTCTTTATGGCAATGTCGGGGAACATCAAGTCAAAGAAATCATTTTTTCGTCTAGGGCCTCGATTTTTTTTATTGACGAAAGTCAGCAAGTCACTATTGATGATGTGGGATCCAAGGAGACCATCAAACGGTTTGCGAAAGAAAAAGGTGCTGAGGTCATCGAATGCACACTGCCGTCGCAATTTCGATGCAATGGGTCAGATGGTTATATTGCATGGCTTGATGACCTGCTCGGCATCCGAGAGACTGCCAACAAGACGCTCGCAAAACAAGAGTTTGAGTTTGAAGTGTTCGACAATCCCAATGCGTTACATCACGCCATAAAGCAGCGCAATGGCAACAACAAGGCAAGGGTGGTAGCCGGCTATTGTTGGCCTTGGGTTACCAAAAACCAAGACCCTACTGGTTACGACATCATCATCGGCAACTATCAGCGTCGTTGGAACTTGCAAGACGATGGCAGCTTATGGATCATGAAACCCAACTCCATCGAGGAAGTCGGCTGTATCCATACCTGCCAAGGACTTGAACTTGAGTATGTGGGTGTCATCATCGGTCCCGACTTGATCGTAAGAGACGGTTTGGTCGTCACTTGCCCCGATCAACGCGCCAAGCACGACAAAACTATCTTTGGCTACAAAAAACGCTTGAAGGAGGCGCCTGAGAAAACGGCTCGTCAGCTCGACCTGATCATTAAAAATACTTATCGTACTCTCATGACAAGAGGTATGAAGGGCTGCTATGTGTACAGTGGGGATGAAGAAACACGTACCTATTTAAGTTCACGACTAACGGCCAGTTAACTGGCATTGGGTGACAACAACTTCATGGAAGCCATCTGCGATAAATGTGGCACGGCCTTGCCCATGGTTTCATTGTTGCCAATTGCGACAAGAGCCCTTTTGATGATGCTGCTCTAAAGGTCATTAACCCCTAGGTTCTGTGGATTAGTTACTCGGCCGTATGGTGAG